>SKIM01000108.1 GCA_007116445.1 Natronohydrobacter sp. | reverse complement strand
GTCAGCCCTTCGATCATCGCCACCATCTGCACGATGAACTCAGTCGCACGCGGCTCATGGGTCGGCCGCAAAGCGCCCAAGGCGTCCATATCGGCGTGATACCACTCGATCGTCTCATCGGTCAGCGCGCGGATGATCTCGTTCAGGGACCGCGCGTCGCCCGATTCCTGCAAGGCCCGCGCGCGTGCGTTGATCTTGTCATCGACATCGGTGAAATTGCGCACATAGGTCACATGATCTTCGCCATAGACATGGCGCAACAGCCGGTAGAGCACGTCGAATACCACCACAGGCCGCGCATTGCCTAAGTGAGCGCGGTCATAGACCGTCGGGCCGCAGACATACATCCGCACATTCTGCGCGTCCAAAGGCGCGAAGGGCTCCTTGCGGCGGGTGCGGGAATTGTACAAGCGTATCTCGGTCATGGCGTCCTCGTCAGGGCGGTGGCCCGGCGGAAGGTGCTGTCAGACAGGAAAGAGTGCCAAAAGACCTACCGCCGGGAAACTCAGCGGCAAATGCAGCAGGGAATGGTGCAGGTCAAGGTCTTCATGGGCATGACACTAGACGCAAATCACAGCCGCTGCCAAGCGGAAAAGATAAGCCCGCGCCCCTGGGAGGAAGGGCGCGGGCGGCGGGGTCAGTGTCAAGCTGGGAGGAGCAGCCACCGCCCCGATCAGGGCAGATGCGTCACGCCTCGGCCTGTTTGCCGCGCATGAGCGACTGGATGACATAGACGAGGATCGCAAAGCCCACGGCACCGGCTGCGAAAACGCCGAGCAAGACGATCCAGTCGATTGGCCCACCGATATCGGCAAAGCTGGAATTGGTCATGATCATCACAAACCAGACCGCAGCGGCACCGCCGAAGGGCATGGACAGCTGCGCCAGCAGGAATTTGCGCATCGACATCGAGCGGTCGCGGATCAGCACATAGAGATAGGCCACGGTGATCAGCGCGGCGACCGCCACCATCGTCCAGAACAGCCCGCGCCCGAAGATCTCCTCGAACACGGCCAGGATGGTCATGAAGCTGAATTCTTCCATTATTTCATTCCTCTCAAGACTTGAGTTGCTTGCCTGAAAACGCGGAGGCCGGACCAGCCCGCTCCGGGCCGGTCAGCCCCGGCGTGTGATCAGGCGCGACCGCGCAGCATGGCGTTATAGGTGGCTTTCAATGCGACTTCCTTCATCAGCCAGGAAATCCACAGCTCTTCGAGCGGGGCGATCAGACCGGGGAAAGAGGGCGTCAGATTGTCCTGATAGTCGAATTCGACCAGCATCGCGCGCCCGATCCGGGTGATCAGCGGGCAAGAGGTGTAGCCGTCATAGATCCGCGTGCCTTCGCGCCCGGCGATTTCCGAAACCAGATGATCCTCGATCACGGGCACATGGAATTTCACGCTGGCCGCAGTCTTGCCCTTGGGCACCCCGTTGACATCACCGATGCCGAAGACATTGGGATAGCGCGCATGGCGCAGGGTCTGGGCATCGACCTCGATCCAGCCCTGATCGGTCCAGCGATCTGCCCAGGACAGGCCAGAGTCGCGGATCACCTGTGGCGCGCGCTGGGGCGGGATGACGTTGATGAAATCCCAGGCGTCGGTCACATCGCCGTCAGGCGTGGCGTAAGTCGCAGTCTTCGCACCCAGATCGATGCCTTTGAGCACATGCTGGTAGCGATAGGTGATATCGCGCTCGTCCATGATCTGGCGGACGCGGTGATGGATGACCGGAACGCCGAACAGGTTCTGGGCCTGCGCGTTATAGATGAACTCGCATTTGCCGCGATTGCCCTTGCTCGTGGCGATGTCTTCGGCCAGGAAGCACAGCTTCACTGGCGCGCCTGCGCATTTCATCTCGGTGGCCGGGCGACCGAACAGACCCACCCCGCCTTCGGAGGTGAACTTGTCCATCGCGTGCCAGCTGATCTCGGCCAGCTCCGGGCTTGCGTAATGCGCGGAAATTCCGTTTTCGGGACCGACCATCGACAGATCGAACCCCTCGATCGCGTCCCAATCGAGCACCAGCCCGGTCGCCACGATCAGATAATCATACTCGATACGCTGGCCGCCCGTGGTGGTGACGCGGTTCGCGTCCGGGTCCAGCTCGGCGGCATATTCATTGACATAGGTGATGTTGCGCGGCAGCCATTGTTCGGTCGAGGACACCGCGTAATTCGCCTTGCGCAGCCCTGACGCGACCAGCGTGAAACCCGGCTGATACCAATGCTCTGCACGCCCGTCGAGCACGGTGATCTGCGCGCCCTCCAGCCGCTCGGACAGCCGGTTGGCCATGGCCGCACCGCCCGCGCCCGCCCCCATGATCAGGATGCGCGCATTGGTGCGCGTCGCTTCGGCCCGGCCCGCGCCCAGGGTCATGGCGGCACCACCGGCCGCGGCCATGCCCAGAAACCCTCGGCGGCTGGCAGTCAGGTGATCAAGTTTGGTCATGGGTTTCCTCCGCTACGGCATACATATGTTTACAATCGCATATATGTATTCCGTGATCTTTGATCCAAGTCAAATTGTCGCAGCCTGCTGATTTTCCGGCTCACCGCCTCGGGCTGCGCTGACTTGATCCGTGTCAAGGCAGGGGATCGCAGGTCACTGATATTGGATATCCGGGGGAAATCATTTCACGCCTCGACCAAGCCGAGGCAGAGGAGACAGCCATGCGACTGACCACGCGAACAAACCTGGCCCTGCGGACCCTGATGTTCTGCGCCGTGAACCCGGACAGTCTGGTCCGCAAGCAGGATGCCGCCATTGCGGTGAACGGCTCGGAAAACCATCTGGCACAGGTGATCAACAAACTCAGTCAGGAAGGGTTCATCACCACCCAGCGCGGGCGGCATGGCGGCTTTCACCTTGCCCGCGATGCGTCTGCGATCAGTGTCGGGGCCGTATTTCGCGCTTTCGAACAGGGGCTGCCCTTCATCGAATGCAATTCCAGCAAGAACACCTGCCCGCTCAAGGCGCATTGCGTCATGCGCAGCCATCTGACCCGCGCGGTCGATGCCTTCTACAATGCGCTTGACGATGTGTATCTGTCCGAGCTCGTTGAATGCAATTCCGGTCTGGAAGCGCTGCTCAGCCTCGATGCGCCGCGCCTTTCAGCGCAATGCGCCCGCAGCGGAGCCATCGCGGACAAGCCAACCTGCGACACAGCGGACGCTTTGACCTGAGCACCCGCCCGCCTTTCGGCCGATCAGATCAGCGCAACGTCTGGGGGCGACGCACAGGTTCGCGCTGTCCCTGATGCGCGTCGCGAATCACCTGCATGGCGCATGACGCGCGGCGGAGCGGCAATGCTGGAGCGGACAAATCTTCGCCGCCCCGCATGACGCACCAGCGCAAGCGCTGCGATTCGCCGCAACCTCGCGTCGCATTGCCAGCGCGCAGATGCCGCCAGTCTTGCGATTGATTCCCTAAGCGGTTCAAATCCTGTTGCACCTGCAGGCCGCGTCGTTTATGACGCGCCCGAGCGCCCCAATAGCTCAGTTGGTAGAGCACCTGTTTCGTAAATAGGTGGTCGGCGGTTCGAGTCCGTCTTGGGGCACCACATTTTTTTCCTAAATAACTGATTATATTGAGAAAAATACCGTGGCGGGTTGC
>SKIM01000179.1 GCA_007116445.1 Natronohydrobacter sp. | reverse complement strand
GCGCCAGTGGTGTTGACCGCGATCAGCCGACCCAGCACCGCACCCGGCGCGCCGCCGCCTTCCATCAGGCGCAGCAGATAGGGCAACACGGCCCCAAGGATCGTGCCGGGGATCAGCATGGTGAGGAGCGCCACGCGCCCGACCTCCCAGACATAGCCGGTGAAATCCGCCCGCCCGCCAAGGTAACCCAGGCCACCTGTCAGGTGGTCGAACAGATGCGGCGTGGCGGCGATCACGGCGCAAGAGGCCAGCAGCAGGCCCGTCAGCACGGTTTCAGGCCGCAGTGACAGCCGGTTCAGCGCATTGGCCAGCGCCGCGCCCAGCGACAGCGCCACAAGAAACACGCTCAGCACCAGCGCATAAGTATAGACCGAGTTCTGTAGCACTTGCGCAAAGGCGCGCGTCCAGATCACCTCGACTGCGAGGGTGGCAAAGCCCGAGGCGAAAGCGATGACCCAGAGCCGCGCAGGGATCGCGGCGCGGGCAGGGCGCGGCTCAGTGACCATCGGCAGGGCATGGCGCGCGATCACGATGGCCGAGACGCCCACAAACAGATCAAACCCCACGGCCAGCAGATAGGCGCCGGAAAACCCCAGCCACATGGGCAGGAAGAACCCCGCCGCCAGCGCCCCCGCAGCACCCCCTGCGGTGTTGAGCGCGTAGAGCGCCGCCCCCATCCGCCCAAGGCTGTCCCGCGCGCGAATGACATGCTGGCCCATGAGCGGCAGCGTGCCGCCCATCAGAATGGCCGAGGGCAAGAGGATCGTCGCGGCAACCAGGGCTTTCAGCGCCGTTTCCAGCAGCGGATTGCCGCCGACCAGCGCAAACAGCGTCGGGTAGAGCCGGAAATACACATCCGCGACCAGAAAATGCCCCAGCGCGGTCGCCGCTACGCCAATCTCGACCAGTCCGAAAACCCGCAGGGGCCGCGCCAGCCGCGCTGCCATTCGCCCGAAAAACCAGCCCCCCAGCGCGATGCCCGCGAAGAAAATCGCAATCGTCAGCGCGGCGGCCTGCGCGGTGGACCCGAACAAAAGCCCCAGTTCCCGCACCCAGAGCACCTGATAAATCAGCGCCGCCGCGCCTGACAGCGTGAACAGCGCGCCAAGCGCGGGTGTTTCAAAGCGGCGCGGCGCCGTGGCGGGGGCGGCAAGATCAGTCATGACAATCCATCAGGTTATTGCAGTCATCATGGAAACCGCGCCGCAGCATACAAGCCTGCGACATATGCCTGCGCGTGCGCGATTGGCACGGCGCTCAGAGCGGGGTGTCGATCATGTGCACCGTGATCCCTGCCGGGACGGTGCCACTTTCGGTCTGCGGCAGCTTGCCCAGCGCCAGAAGCGACAGGCTGTCCTCAAGCTCCGATTTCGGCATGTCGCGCGCGATAATGACCACGCGGCTGGTCCGGTCCCCTTCTGGCCAGCTTTCCAGCGGCACGGGCGGCTCGAAGATATGTTGCACCCCGTGAAAGACGAAAGGATGGGCCGCGCCCTCGATATGGGCAATGCCCTTCATCCGCAGGATATTGGGCCCGCGCAGCGCAATCAGCGTATCGAGCCAGAAATCAAAGACCTCGGCCGGAATCGGATCGCTCAGGGTGATCGATGCAGTTGCGATCCGGTTATCCGTCGCATGATGCGAGGGGGCCGCGAAATCGACAGGCTTCGGCCGGGCTGTGCTCAGCCCCGAAAGCCCCGCCAGCGGGTCTTGCGCGGGTTGCGCCAACCATGCCAGCGCATGATCCTGCGCCATCGGTTTGCGCAGCGCGCCCAGACCCCACAAACTGCCCTGAGGCACAGCCCCCCGATCTGCCATGATGCGCGCTGTGCCGGGGTTCAGTCGATCAAGACGCGACTCAAGCGCCGTAAAGGCCGCTGCATCGGCCAGATCGCGCTTGGACACCACGATTCGGTCGGCCATGGCGACCTGCGCCTGTGCTTCAGCATGACGATCCAGCGTCGCCGCCCCCAGCACCGCATCGACGACCGTCACAGTCCCGTCCAGTGCGAAATTGGGGGCCAGCACCGGATCGACCAGAAGCGTGTGATGGATGGGGCCGGGATCGGCCAGCCCGGTCGTCTCAACCACCACCCGGTCAAAGGCCAGTTCCTTGCGCGCGCGCCGCGCCAGCAGCGACAGCAACGTTCTGGACAAATCCCCCCGGATCGAGCAGCAGACACAGCCACCGGGCATGAGCACAACATCTTCGGCGGCTTCCTCGATCAGATCATGATCCAGCCCCGCATCGCCAAATTCATTCACCACCACGGCAATCCGACCTGCTTGCGTGTCATGAAGCAGGTGATTGAGAAGCGTGGTCTTGCCAGCCCCCAGAAAACCAGTGAGCAAGGTGACGGGAATGGGATCGGACATGACGGGCTACCGGGTTGAATGATCTGGATAAGTATGTTTGTTATATTATAACATATTTGACCACAAGGCCACGCAATGCCCGATCTGGAATTCCACCCCCGCCGCACAGTTGAAGAGGTCGAGGAAGGCCATATCCTTGCCCCGAGATTCGGACAAGACGGGCTGATGCCCTGCATCACCTCTGATCACGCGACGGGCGAGGTGCTGATGCTCGGCTGGATGAACGCGGATGCCCTGCGCCGGACGCTGCAAACTGGCGAAGCGCATTACTTCAGCCGCTCTCGTCAGGCGATCTGGCGAAAGGGGGCGACCTCGGGGCTGGTGCAGCAGGTCATCGAGGCCCGGATCGACGACGATCAGGACGCGCTCTGGCTGCAGGTCACTGTGGCGGGAACCGGCGCCTCCTGCCATGTTGGCTATCGGTCATGTTTCTATCGCGCTGTCCCATTGGCCGAGGCGGCAGGCGACGCCCTGCGCTTCACAGAAAGCGCGAAGACCTTCGACCCGATCGCAACCTATGGCGACGCGCCCAATCCGACGCAGCTATGAGTTTTGCCGCCGATCTGCGCCAGAAAGCCACGCAGCTCTGGCATATTCAGCGCGTCAAGGGGCTCGCGCGTGCGCAGTCCGGCCTTGGGCCGCATACCCTGATCACTGTGGCTGAGATCGCCTGCAATGACCCGGCCTGCCCTGGCCCGGCGACACAGATCACGATCCTGGGGGTGGATCTGATCAGACGGTCCTTCGTGATCCATCGGCCCGTCTCGGATGTGACCGCAGCGGACCTGTGCCACCCCACCACCTGAACATGCGCTTGTGATGGCCTGCCATGATTAAAGCGCTTGCAATTTATTTAATGCGCTTTAAAAACGGCGACAGGAGGAGAATCTGCGCGATGGACAAGGCGAATTCGCTGTCTGATCTGGCACGGCATCTGGGGCTTTCCCCAGCGACAGTCTCGCGTGCGCTTGCCCAGCATGACGCGATTGCCCTCAAGACCCGTGAACGCGTCGCCAAGGCCGCGCGGGATCTGGGCTATGTGCCCAACCGCGCTGCGCAGGCCTTGGCATCGGGGCGTTCCGGTTTCGCAGGTTTCCTGTTGCCGATGCGGGGCCGTGGTCTGGCAGACCCGTTTCTGGGGGAATTCGTCAGCAACCTGACCGAAGGTTTCGCCGCCAAAGGCGTCGAATTGCTGCTGTCGGCCGTGCCGCGAGAAGGTTCCGAGCTGCGCCAGCTGGAAAGCCTTGTGACGTCGGGGCGGGTGGATGGCATTGTTCTCAGCCGCATCGAGCAAGATGACCCCCGCGTGGCGCTGCTGCGTGCGCGCGGCACGCCCTTTGTTGCGCATGGGCGCACAGGGCCGGAAGGCACTGGCTATAGCTGGCTGGACACCGATGGCCGCGTCGCTTTCGCAGAAGCCTTTGAGTTGCTCTATGCGCTGGGCCATCGCCGTTTCGGTCTGCTCAGCATCGACGACCGCCTGATGTTCCGCATCCTGCGCGAAGAAGGCTTGCACAGGGCATTCGCGGCCAAGGGCGACCCGGCGCTGAGCCTGCGCCACGCCTCTTGCGCGCGCTACGACCCCGAGGGCCGCGCGCGCGCCATCGCGCAGCTGCTGTCCGGGCCAGAGCGTCCGACAGCAGTGCTTGCCGTGGCCGATGGGCTGGCGCTGGAATTGATGGCCGCCGCGCAGGCGCAGGGGCTGTCGATCCCCGGTGATCTGTCAATCATCGGTTTCGACAATATTCCCGCAGGGGCGCATGTTACCCCAGGGCTTACGACTTTCGATGCCTGCATTGCGGATAGCGCAACGGAACTGGCCGCAATGCTGCTGGCGCGGATCGCCGCGCCTGACCAGCCGCATATCACGCGGCTGCTGACCCCGCAGCTTGTGTTGCGGCAATCACACGGGCCAGCGCCGCAGGCGTAGCCCTCAGGACTTCAAAAAGGGAGGAAGACCACATGAAACCCAGACTGAAACTTGCTCTTCTTGCAACTGCAAGCGCTTTAATTTCCACATCTCTCGCCGCAGATACGCTGTTCTGGTCCACGCAGGCCCGCCCGATCGAAGAAACCCAGGCCATGCGCGAACAGGTGCTGTCTGGTTTCGACGGCGCGGTCAGCTTTGAGCCATCGGATGAAGGCCCATGGCAAACCCGGATCGAGGCCGAGTTGCAGGCAGGCTCTGGCCGGATCGGCGTTCTGGGCGCGCTGCATGGCAATTTCACCCCGCTGAGCGACGGGCTGGCGGATCTGTCGAGCGTCGATGTCAGCGCCGTGGCGCCCGGCTTTGTCGAACTGGGCCGCCTTGGCACGGATGAGCAGAAATATATCCCCTGGATGCAGGCCAGTTTCGTGATGGCCGCGCATCGCGACGCGCTGGAGCATCTGCCCGAAGGCGCGGATCTGATGGCGCTGAGCTATGAGGAGCTGATCGCCTGGGCCGCGAACATGCACGAGGCCACCGGCCAGCCGCGCTTCGGCTTCCCGGCCGGGCCGCAGGGGCTGAGACACCGTTTCTTCCAGGGCTATCTGCTGCCCGCCTTCACCGGGTCGATGGTCAGCGAATTCCGCTCGGAAGCGGCTGAACAGGCCTGGGAGGCTTTCCTTGAGCTTTGGGCGCATACCAACCCGGCTTCGACCAATTTCAGCTTCATGCAGGAACAACTGATCTCGGGCGATGCCTGGGTGGTGTTCGACCACACGGCGCGTCTGGCCGATGCGTTCAACCAGCGCCCGGATGATTTCGTGGCCTTCCCCGCTCCCTCTGGCCCGGCAGGTCGCGGTTTCATGCCGGTTCTGGCCGGTGTCGCCGTGCCCACGACTGCGCCGGATATGGACGCCTCGCTGGCGCTGGTGAATTACCTGTTGGAACCGGAAACCCAGATCGCCACATTGCGCGCAACCAATTTCTTCCCCGTGATCGATGTTGACCTGCCGGGTGACATGCCGCCCTCCGTGCAGGCGGCAGGCGCGGCGATCGCGGCCATGTCAGGCGCAGATGACGCGCTGCCTGCCCTCTTGCCAGTGGGCCTTGGCGCGCTGGGCGGTCAGTTCAATCAGATCTATTCTGACACATTCGAGCGGATCGTGCTCGCGCGCCAGCCCATCCGCGCGGTGCTCGATGATCAGGCTGAAGCGCTGCGGCGTCTCATCAACGAAGCCGAGGCCCCCTGCTGGGCACCGGATGCAGCGTCAGACGGTCCCTGCCCGGTGAACTGACGGGTTTTTCAAACAAGGCAGGGGGGCGTCCGCCCCCCCCCTCCGGCCCTGACGGGCCGGATCCCCCGCCCATGATTTCAGCAAGAAAATGAGGGCATGATCTGCCCTTTTCCCAAGGAGGTGCTCTGGTGCCGCGTGCCTTACCCTATCTGCTATTGTTACCCGCATCGCTGTTTCTGCTGGTGTTTTTCTTCTATCCTTTCGGCCTTGTCGTGGTGGAAAGCCTGACCCGTGGCGGCGAATGGACGACCGAGAATTTCACCCGCATGACTGCGCATTGGAAATTCTCTCAGGCCTTCTGGAACACAGTCTGGCTGGCGGCGATTGTCGTGCCCGTGCAGCTGATCATGGCGCTGACCATGGCCTCGGTGGTGCAGAAGCTGAAAACGGGCCGCTCGGGGCTTTTGTATATCTTCGCCATTCCCCTGGGGATCTCCGATCTGGCCGCCGGTCTGATCTGGCTGGCGATCTTCGAGCAATCGGGGTTTCTGAACTCGATCCTGCACGGCTTGGGTGTCATTGACCGACCCCAGCTTTTCCTGGGCTATCAAAGCCTCTGGGTGATCTTTCTGGCGGTCTGTCTGGCCGAAATCTGGCGCGCGACAGCCATCATGATGGTGATCATCGTCGCGGGCATGGGGTTGATCCCCAAGGAATATAATGAAGCCGCCGAAGTCTTCGGGGCGTCGCGCTGGCAGCGCTTCACCAAGGTCACCTTGCCGCTGTTGCGCCCAAGCCTGCAGACCGCGCTGATCCTGCGCATCCTGATGGCGTTCGAGGTGTTTGCCGTCGTGGTGGCGCTGGGCGGCACAACCCTGCCAGTGCTGATGGGCGAGACATTCCAGTGGCAATTCCAGTTGCAGGATCGGGGCATTGCCGCGGCCTATGCGATGGTCATTCTGGGACTGTCGGTCGCGTTCTCGCTGGTTGTCCTGCGCCTGCTGCATGTCCCGAAAGGAGCGCGGATATGAGTGATCTGACCATCAACGCGCCACGCGAAAAAGACGTGGCGCGCGCGGGGAAATTCGTGTTCTGGGCCGGTATCGCCCTGCTGGTGCTCTGGGTGCTGGTGCCGATCTGGTTTCTCTTCGTCAACGCACTGTCATCGCCTGCGGAAGTGACGAGCTTCCCCAAGCGCTTCTGGCCAAGCTTCGATCTGGCGTCCTTGCAATTCTTCTGGAACTTCCAGGGCGTGACCGCGGCACTTTGGAACTCGGTCAAGGTGGCGGCGCTGACGATGATCCTGTCCATCGGCATGGGCGCACCTGCGGGCTATGCGCTGTCGCGGTTTGACTTTCCGGGCAAGGAATTCTTCCGCGTGCTGGTCATCATGACCCGCGCCTTTCCGCTGCCGCTCTTGGCGCTACCGCTGGCGGTCATGTTCATCCGCACGGGGCTGGATGACACCATTCTGGGCCTTGCGCTGGTGCATACGATGCTGGCGTTGCCTTTCGCAGTGCTGATCACCTTCTCGCTGTTTTCCGGCATCCCGGTCGAGCTGGAAGAGGCTGCATGGACGCTGGGCTGCAACCGGCTGCAGGCGGTGATCAAGGTGGTTCTGCCGCTTGCACTTCCGGGCATCATGGCCAGCGCGGTCTTTGCCTTCGTGATCTCGTGGAACGAAGTCTTTGCCGCTGCCGTGCTGACCATCGAGAACCGCACGCTGACGGCATTCCTGCTGCAATCGCTGAATGTCTCGCCCTTGCCGCTGAAATTCGCAGGCGGCGCGGCGCTGGTCATGCCTGCGCTGATCTTCATCTTTGCCGTGCGCAAATATCTTTTCGCGATGTGGGGCATCGCAAATCGTTAAAACAGGAGGGGGCCTATGGCCGAGATAGTCATCAAGAATGTGGCCAAGCGTTTCGGCGCCTTCACCGCGCTGCATTCCGTCGATCTGACAATTGCCGATCAGGAATTCATGGTGCTGCTGGGCGCGTCGGGCTGCGGCAAGACCACGCTTCTGCGCATCATCGCGGGGCTGGAGACGCCCAGCCAGGGCGAGGTCTGGATCGGCGGGCGGCGGGTTGATCATCTGCCACCGCGCGAACGCGGCATTGCCATGGTGTTTCAGAATTACGCAGTGTTTCCGCATCTGACCGTGTTCGAGAATATCGCTTTCGGGCTGCGCATGGCGAAACTGCCGCAGGCCGAGGTCGAGCGGCGCGTGAAACGCACAGCAGAGCTGATGCATATCGAGCAGCTTCTCAAGCGCTATTCGGGCGAGTTGTCAGGCGGGCAACGCCAGCGTGTGGCGGTCGCGCGCGCCTTGGCGATGGAGCCTGATGTGATCCTGATGGATGAGCCGCTGTCCAATCTCGACGCGCTTCTGCGGTTGGAGATGCGCGCCGAGTTGAAGGGCGTTCTGGCCGAGAGCAAGACCACCACCATCTATGTCACCCATGACCAGGTCGAGGCCATGTCGCTGGCCGACCGCATCAGCGTGATGAATGGCGGCTATATCGTGCAGGCCGACCGCCCGACAGAAGTGTACCGCAACCCCGCCGCGCGCTTCGTGGGCAGTTTCATCGGAAATCCGCCGATGAATTTCCTGCCTGCGCAGGCACAGGGTGCCGGGCGCTGGCAGGTCGCGGGGCTGGACTTCGACGGGCCGGCTGCAGGCGCCGCCGAATTCGCCATCCGCCCCGAGGATCTCCACCCCGCCGAGGCTGGTCTGCGCGCCGAAGTGCGCGTGGTCGAGCCGCTCGGGCCGCATGTGCTGGTGACAGCCCAGGTCGCAGGCCAGCCGTTCCGCGCCGTGCTGGAAAGCGATCACCAGATCAGCCCCGGAGAAATCCTGACCCTCGCCCCCATCCCCGACCGCATCCGCTGGTTCGACCCTGAAACGCAAAAGGCCATTGCATGAGTGACGCGCTCCAATCCGCTGCCATCGAAATCCTGAAAACCAATGATCGTGGCACTTACACGGTTCCCACATCGGGCTTGTATCCGTTCCAGTGGAACTGGGATTCCTGCCTGACGGCGCTCGGCCAGCGCCATTTCGACCCCGACCGCGCCTTGACCGAAATCGAGACGCTGTTTGCGCATCAATGGCCCTGCGGGATGGTGCCGCATATCATCTTTCACGCCCGCGATGACGGCTATTTTCCCGGCCCCGATGTCTGGGATTGCCGCCGCCCTGTGCCCACCAGCGGGATCACCCAGCCGCCCGTCGCAGGCTTTGCGCTGGCCCGCCTGCTGGATCACGCGCCAGAGCTTGGCGCGCGGGCGCGGCCGCTTCTGGCACAGATCACCGCCTGGCATCGCTGGTTTCATGCCACACGCGACCCGCAGGCCAGCGGGCTTGTGGCGATCATCCATCCGTGGGAATCGGGGCGCGACAATTCGGTGGACTGGGACACCCCCTTCGAGCGCGTGCCCACAGAGGGGATCGCCCCCTATACCCGCCGCGACACCCAGCATGCCGACCCGGCGCACAGGCCCACGAAAGATCAGTATGACCGCTATATCTGGCTGGTCGAACGGTTCCGCGGCCTGAACTGGCAGACAGACAAGCTGCATGACGCCTCGCCCTTTCAGGTGGTCGATCCGGGCTTCAATGCGATCCTGATCCGGTCCTGTCTCGATCTGGCCGCCCTGGCCGAGCGCATGGGCGAGCAGGCGCTGGCGCAGGAAAGCCGCGCCATGGCAGAGCGCGGCCTGAGCGCGCTGCGCGCGCTGTGGTCCGAGCCGCATGGCCAGTATCTCTGTCTTGATCGCAGCACGGGCAAGCTGATCGACAGCCCATCCTCGGGCGGGTTGCTTGCGGCCTTCGCGCCGATCCCGCCAGATCATGCCGCCCGTATCGCGGCAACGATTGAGGGGCATGGCACCCGGTTTCGCGTGGCCAGCCATGCACCGGGCACCGAAGGGTTCGACGCCAAACGCTATTGGCGCGGGCCAGTCTGGCTGGTGGTGAATTACATGATCGCCGACGGGTTGGCACGGGCTGGACAGCGCAGCGCCGCCAATGCCATCACACAGGCCAGTCTCGATCTGATCCACAAAAACGGCTTTGCGGAATATTACGACCCGCTGACCGGCGAAGGGCTGGGGGGTCAGCAATTCACCTGGACCGCCGCCATGGTTCTGGAATTCCTGACTTTGGAAACCGTATGAAACGCAGTCGTATCAATGCAATCATGGCCGAGGCGTCGGAGCTGATCCGCCGCCATGGCTTCGTGCTGCCGCCCTTTGCCAACTGGACGCCGCAAGACTTCATTGCGCGCTGCAACGCTGCGCGGCACATCATCGACGCCCGGTGCGGCTGGGACATCACCGATTACGGCGCAGGCGATTTTGACCGCATGGGGCTGTTTCTCTTCACCCTGCGCAACGGACGCCTGGCCGACCTGCAACGCGGCACGGGCATGTGCTACGCCGAAAAGCTGCTGATCTCGCGCGAGGGCCAGCTCTCGCCGATGCATACCCACCGCGTGAAGGCCGAAGACATCATCAATCGCGGCGGGGCGGATCTGGTGATCGAGCTTTACGGCTCGGATGATCAGGGCCAATTTGCCCCGGATCGGGGCGTCGATGTCGCTTGTGACGGGATCACCCGCCACGTTGGACCAGGCGGCAAATTGCGGCTTGCACCCGGCGCGTCCGTCACACTGATGCCTGGCGACTGGCACGCGTTCTGGGCAGAAGGCGGCGATGTCCTGATCGGCGAAGTCTCGACGGTCAATGATGACCTGACCGACAACATCTTCCGCGACCCGATCGGCCGTTTCGCACGGATCGAGGAAGATACGCCCCCGGACCATCTGCTCGTCAGCGATTACGATCACTGGCTCGACCTGCCTGGCTGACGCGGGCGGCGTTGGCCTGTCGCAGCTTCAGGGCGCGACAGGATCAGCGCAAGACCGCGACGCGCGGGCTTCGTGCGCGCGGCCATAGCGGGCGATGGGCTGGACAGCGCACCGCCCATCCCCGCTGATGCTGCGGCTCGCCCCCTTCGTCAACCCGGCATCCCCTGACCTCAGCCCATGGCGCGCCCTTCTCGCGCAGGTGCAACGCCCCCGCGCGAGACGGGCGCGCCTTGAGCAATCGCGCACCTGACCCGCAGCACCCAGCGCGCGCTGGACACACGAATGCGCAAGACCACACTGGCATACTGACGATCCTGCACGGCCTGCCAGATCCCATCGCTGCCCCCCCCCGGAAAGCGACGCGCATTTCAGTGCCCATGACGCAAAGGAGACGCCCCATGTCCGCCCCGATCCAGACCTTCCGCCATTTCCGCGACGTGCCCGACCAACTCTGGCGCTGGCGCAATTTCTCGCCCGCCGAGATCGCCTGTCGCGGCACAGGTCAGCTGAAGATCCATGCGGACGCGCTGGACAAGCTGCAGGCGCTGCGCGACCGACTGGGCAAGCCGCTGATCGTGCGTTCGGCCTATCGCTCGCCCGAACATAACCGCCGCGTCGGCGGGGCTGCGCGCTCGAAACACATGGACGGGACGGCCTTCGACATCGCCATGTCGAACCATGACCCGGCGGCGTTCGAGGCCGCGGCCCGCGCCGTGGGCTTCCTTGGTTTCGGCTTCTACCCGCGCTCAAACTTCATCCATATCGATCTGGGCCCCGCACGCCAATGGGGCGACCGCTTCCCGCCCCGCGCCGTGCCATTCGCCCCCGAGGCCCCACCCGCGCGCGAGGCGCTGGCGACAAGCCGCACGCTGAAAGGCACAGGTGCCGCCGGGGTCGCAACTGTCGGTGCCGCCGGGGTCGAGGTCGCGCAGGACGTGCTGGCGGAGGCACAGGGCGCGATCCTGCCGCTGGTGCCCTATCTCGACACGCTGCGCTTTGTCTTCATCGCGCTGGCGCTGGGCGGCATCGCCGTCGCCATCTGGGCGCGGATCGATGACTGGAAGAAGGGCCTGCGCTGATGTGGGCCAGCCTCGCTGTCCGGCTTCTGGCCCGACCATGGGCGCGGCGGGCCGCAGCCCTGGCGCTGGTCACGCTCGGCACGGTTCTCTTCATCCTCAATCTTCGCCATCAGGGCGCGCGCGCCGGTCGCGCGGCCGAGCGGCTGGAAACACTGGAGCGCACAAATGCGATACAACGTCAGATGCTGGCGGCCGCCAGCCGCCGCCCTGGCAGCCGCGACGATCTTCTTGACCGCCTGCACCGGGGTGAGTTCTGACCGGCCGCCCGGCGCCTGCCCGCCTGTGGTCGAATACAGCCGGGCCGCGCAGGCCCGTCTGGCCGAGGAGCTTGCCGCGCTGCCGGACCGCGCGATGATCTTCGACTGGCTGGCAGATTACGCCGTCCTGCGCGATCAGGCGCGGGCCTGCAACTAAAGCGAAACCACCAGCGCGCGGCCCCGCTGGCGACAGGGCTGCTGTGCCCCTCTAGCCCTGCTCCGGCACCAGAATTTCGCGCTTGCCGACATGGTTGGCAGCTGTGACAAGCCCTTCATCCTCCATCTGCTCGACCAGTCTCGCGGCCTTGTTATAGCCGATGCCAAGCTTGCGCTGGATGTAGCTGGTCGAACATTTGCGGTCCTGAATGACCACCTGCACCGCCTGATCATACAGCGCATCTTCGCCGGTCGTGTTGCCGCCCAGACCCAGAACCGCGTCGATATCGGCCTCGCGCCCGTCTTCCGGCCCCTCGACCACGCCCGATTTGTAATCCGGCGGCCCGAAGCTTTTCAGATGGTTGACCACCTCTTCGACTTCCTCATCGCTCACAAACGGGCCGTGAATCCGGCTCACCCGGCCCCCGCCCGCCATGTAGAGCATGTCGCCCATGCCCAGTAGCTGCTCGGCCCCCTGCTCGCCCAGAATGGTGCGGCTGTCGATCTTGCTGGTCACCTGAAACGAAATCCGCGTCGGGAAATTCGCCTTGATCGTGCCGGTGATCACATCCACTGAGGGCCGCTGCGTGGCCATGATCAGATGGATGCCCGACGCCCGCGCCATCTGCGCCAGGCGCTGGATGCAAGCTTCGATCTCCTTGCCCGCGACCATCATCAGATCGGCCATCTCATCGACCACCACCACGATGAAGGGCAGAAGCTCTGGCGCGAATTCATCCGTCTCGAAGACCGGATCGCCGGTCTCGTCGTCAAAGCCGGTCTGGATCGTGCGCTTGAACATCTCGCCACGCTCCAGCGCCTCGCGCACGCGGCCATTATAGCCCTCGATATTGCGCACGCCCATCTTCGACATCTTGCGATAGCGCTCTTCCATCTCGCCCACGACCCATTTCAGCGCCACGACGGCCTTCTTGGGGTCGGTCACAACAGGCGACAAAAGATGCGGGATGCCGTCATAAACGCTGAGTTCCAGCATCTTCGGATCGATCATGATCATGCGGCATTCTTCGGGCGGCAGACGATAGAGTAGCGACAGGATCATCGTGTTGATCGCCACCGACTTGCCCGACCCCGTCGTCCCTGCGATCAGCAGATGCGGCATCTTGGCGAGGTTGGCCACAATCGGCTCGCCATCAATCGCCTTGCCCAGCGCCAGCGGCAGGCGCATGTTGCTGTCGCCATAATCGCGCGCCGACAGGATCTCGCGCAGCACCACCTT
>SKIM01000138.1 GCA_007116445.1 Natronohydrobacter sp. | reverse complement strand
TTGGCGGTGGCTATATCGGCCTAGAGGCGGCAGCGATTGCGCGGACGCTCGGGATCGAGGTCATTCTGATCGAGGCCGGCCCTCGCATTCTCGCGCGGGTCGCCTGTGACGCGACAGCGGCGATGGTGCGGGATTTGCACCACGCGAAAGGGGTCACCCTGCACGAAGGCGTGGGCGTGGACCGGATCGAGGGGGATGAAGCTGGTGTTGCAACAGCCGTCCAGCTCAGCGATGGGCGCAGATGCCCGGCGGATCTTGTCATCGTCGGAATCGGGGCGCTGGCGAATGATGCGCTCGCACGCGATGCCGGGCTCGATTGCCTCGCCACTGCCGGGGGCGGCGTGCTGGTGGACGCACAATGTGCCACTTCCGACCCGGCAATCCATGCCATCGGCGATGTTGCGGCCTTTCCCATCGCCGGGGGGGTCATGCGGCTCGAAAGCGTGCAGAACGCCTGCGATCAGGCGCGGGCGCTGGCAGGGCAGCTGCTCGGGACAGGGTCGGGTTATGCGCCGACACCATGGTTCTGGTCCGATCAATATGACATGAAACTGCAGATCGCAGGGCTGAATGCCGGGGCAGATCGCACGATTTTCCGTCCCGGCCCAAGACCGGGCACAGGATCGGTCTGGTATTTCAAAGGCGAAACACTGGTCGCGATCGATGCCCTGTCGGACCCGCGGGCCTACATGACGGGCAAGCGCATGCTGGAACAGGGCGTGTCACCTTGCGCGGATGAGCTGCATGACCCTGGCGTGACGCTCAAGATTGCGGTCTGATCGTGGCGCACGGGAAACAGGCGCCCCTTGGGTCACAGCTGCATATCCGTCACCATGTCTTTCAGCGCGTGATCGCGTCCGAGGCCTGAAACTGCGACAGAAACCTTTCGAGCGCCAGAACACCGGAAGACATGGCGGCAGCAGGGACATATTCGTCGGGGTGATGGCTGACCCCGCCACGGCAGGCCGTGAACAGCATGCCCACCGGACAAAGCCCGGCCATTGCAGACGTGTCATGCGTCGCGCCAGACGCCATGCGCGGCACCGGCGCATGGTTTCCGGCCCCGGCGGCTTGCATCAATTGCTCCATGACCAGCGGCGAACAGGGTGTTGCGGATTGGGCATAGGTCCGCGCGATCTCGACCCCGAGGCCCCGCCGGGTTGCGATCTCCTGCGCGGCTTCGGTCAGCGCGACGCCTGCCTTTTGGCGCAAGTCATCGTCGGGCGCGCGGATCTCAAGCGTCAGCGTCACTTCGCCGGGAATGGCATTGACCACGCCGGGGCGCAGTTCAAGCGCCCCGACCGTGGCCAGCAAATTATCAGTGTCGCGGGCCAGCGCTTCGGCGGTCAGGGCCAGTTCCGCCGCCCCGGCCAATGCATCGCGACGCAGATGCATTGGCACAGTGCCCGCATGGGCCGCCTTGCCGGTCAAGGTGACCATGTGCCGCTCAATCCCGCAGATGCCTGTGACTATGCCGATCTGCTGTCCGGCGGCTTCCAGCACCGGGCCCTGTTCAAGGTGTATCTCCACCCAAGCCAGAACCTGCGCCGCCGCGCGCCTGAGCTGTGGCAGGGCATCGGGATCCAGTCCGAAATCTTCCATCGCGCGGCGCAGCGATATTCCCTCACGGTCGCAAAGCTCCAGCGCGGCCATGTCGAACGTCCCGGCAAGCGCGCGCGGCCCCATCAGCGCCGTGGGAAAACGAACGCCTTCCTCATCTGCAAAAGCCAGAATCTCGACCGCGAAGGGAAGGCGCACCCCGTCCTCGCGCAGCTTCATGAGGGCCAACACAGGCAGCACTACGCCCATGATCCCATCATAGGCCCCGCCCTCGCGCACGGAATCCTGATGTGAGCCGAAAAGCAAGGCGGGCGCACCCTCTTGCCCGTCCTGCCGTCCGATCAGCGTGCCCGCAGCGTCGAGAGACACAGAAAGTCCGGCCTGTTGCATCAATTCGGTCAGCACTGACAGCGCAGCCCGGTGTTCAGGGGTGAAGGGCAGCCGCGTCACGCCCGGACCAGGTTCGGAACATGCCGCCAGACGGTCGAGCCAATCTTGCGCAAGCGCGCCCCAATCCGTTTCAGTCATTGCCACGCTCCGGATCGTTGCGAGTGGGGACAGTGGGCAACCATGACGCATAGGCGCCGCTCTGGCTGCGCTGGTGCAGATCGCGCAGAGCAGCGATCGGGTTTTCGGACCAGTCCACCCGCAATGTCAGGGGTGGCGCATCATCAGATACCACAAGCAAGGCCGCAGATTGCAGACCGCGCTTATCGCCGCCTGCGGCCTCAGCGGCTGCAATCGCGTCAAGAAGCCGATCAGCCAGACTGCCTTGGGCAGCAAGAAAGCCGTCGCGCAGTGCTTCCAGCACCTGCGGACCAGCCAAGAGATTACCCGACGCCACCAGCCCCGGCGCTACCAGCGCCCCGTGCCATGCCGTATTGCTTGCCCCTGTGTGGCAGGCCGTCCCGCCCGCGCGGTCCAATAGCGCGAGTTGCCGCCACGCGCGCCCGGTATCCGGCCCGGTCACGGCGACAAGCGCCTCTTCGGCGCTGGCGCCCGCAAGCATGTGCATGAGCGCATCCTCGCCCCAGAGCGTCGAGGGCGCGGCGCCCTGCGACGCAGACAGACCGGCGCGCGAATCACCGCGCAGAACCCATCCTCCGACACAAAGCGAACCCGTCGCGGCCGCGCCGCCCATGGCGCCTGTGCCCAAATCTTGCGCAAGAATCGAAAAGGTCATCTGTTTGTTTCCCCTTGTCTTGCCAATTATCACGAAAATTTTGACGGATGCAAATTATCATGATAAATAAATCATGGCGATCAAACCAAGACGGAGTGCCGGATATGGCCTTTTCATCACTGACCCGACGTGGCTTTGGGGTACTGTCAGCCGCATTTCTGGCCACATCGGCGCTGGTTGCGCCTGCCACGGCACAGACCCCGCCGGGTGTGCTGGTCGTAGGTCAGATCGCAGAGCCGCAAGCGCTCGATCCGCATGCTGTCACCGCAGTCAATGACTTCCGCATCCTGATGAACCTCTATGACGGATTGGTGCGCTACGCTTCGGGCACACTGGAAGTCGAACCCGCGCTGGCCGAATCCTGGACCATCTCCGAGGATGGCACCGTCTATACGTTCAGCCTGCGCGAAGGTGTCACGTTCCACGACGGCAGCCCCTTTGATGCCGAGGCTGTGGTCTTCAATTTCGAGCGGATGCTCAATGAAGATCACCCCTATCACAACACCGGGCCCTTCCCGTTGTCGTTCTTCTTTGGGGCTGTCCAGTCAGTCGAAGCGGTCGATCCCTACACTGTACGCTTCACCCTGAACGAGCCATATGCGCCGTTCCTGTCGAACCTTGCCTACCCGACCGGGCTGATCGTCTCGCCTGCGGCGGTGATGCAGAATGGCGCAAATTTCGGCCGCACCCCATCCGGTACCGGTCCCTTCCGCTTTGCCGAATGGCGCTCGAATGAAGCTGTCGTCATCACGCGCAACGACGATCACTGGGAAGGTGCCCCCGCGCTGGAGGCCGTGGTCTTCCGCCCGATCAGCGACGCCAATACCCGCGTCGCAGAGATGCTTTCCGGCGGGATCGACATGATGGTCGAGGTGCCGCCTGTCGCCCTGTCACAGTTTCGCGGTGATCGCTATCAGGTGGTCGAACAGGCAGGTCCGCATCTCTGGTTCCTCATCCTGAATATGAAGGAAGGCCCTTTCGTCGACAAGCGCGTCCGGCAAGCGGCGAATTACGCGATCAACAAGGAAGCGCTGGTAAATGATGTGCTGGAAGGTACGGCCACGATCGCCGCAGGTCCGACGCCGCCCGCCTTCGCATGGGCCTATAACGAAGATCTGGATCCCTACCCTTATGACCCCGACCGCGCGCGCGCCCTGATCGCCGAGGCCGGGGCCGAAGCGGCGAGCCTGACCTTCTATGTCACTGAAGGCGGCTCCGGGATGCTGGACCCGGTGCCAATGGGCACGGCCATCCAGGCCGATCTGGCCGCAGTCGGTTTCGACGTGAGGATCGAAACCTACGAATGGAACACCTTCCTCGGCCGCGTCAATCCGGGCCTGGAAGGCAGGGCCGACATGGCGCAGATGGCCTGGATGACGAATGATCCCGACACGCTGCCCTTCCTTACGCTGCGCACTGATGCCTGGCCGGACAAGGGCGGTTTCAACTCGGGCTATTATTCCAACCCCGAAGTGGACGCTTTGCTGGAAGCGGCCCGTGTCGCGACAGATCAGGACGACCGCGCCCGGCTTTACAAGGAAATGCAGGTGATCGTGCAGGAGGACGCGCCTTGGGTTTTTGTGGCCAACTGGAAACAGAACGCGGTGACCTCGGGCGCAGTGGAGAATTTCCAGCTTGAGCCGTCTTTCTTCCTGCTCCTGAAGGATGTGGTGAAGAACTGAGAGACAGGCAAGGGGGCGCTCGCGCCCCCTCTTGGCCTGCGGCCAATTCACCCCCTGAGGATATTTGGGCAAGAATGAAACAGTAGGGAGGCGCGGATGGGCGGCTATATCCTGAAACGGCTTATCTCGGCCATTCCGGTGCTTCTGGGGATCACGGTGATCGTGTTTCTGATCATGGCGATGATCCCCGGCGATCCCGCAACGGCAATCTTGGGCAGCTATGCGACGCCGGAAAATGTCGAGCGCCTGAACCGTCAACTTGGCCTCGACGAGCCGCTCTGGAAACAATATTTCATCTGGTTGGGTAATCTTCTGCAAGGTGATTTCGGGCGTTCGTTCGCGCTGAACCGCCCTGTTCTGGACGAGATTCTCGACCGGTTTTCAGCAACGCTTATTCTTGCAGGCACGGCCTTTGTACTTTGTGCGGTGCTGGGGGTCGCAGCAGGCGTCATCTCGGCGGCACGGCAATATGGTCTTGCAGACAAGGCCATCACCTTTGTCGTGATCCTGGGCATTTCGGTGCCGTCATTCTTTCTCGGCATGATGATGATCCTGCTCTTTGCCGTCCAGTTGCGTTGGCTGCCAGCTTCAGGGATGTACTCGATCTGGGGCGGCGGCGGGCTGGTGGATCTGATCCGCCATCTGACCATGCCGGCACTGGCACTGGCGGTCGTGGCCACAGGTGTCGTGGCGCGGTTGTCGCGCGGGGCCATGCTGGAAGTGCTGCGGCAGGATTTCATCCGCACCGCACGCGCCAAGGGCGTGCATGAGCGGCGCGTTATCCGGGGGCATGCGCTGCGCGCGGCGATGGTCAGTATCATTCCAGTGCTGGGGATTCAGGCCGGCTTCGTGCTCTCGGGCGCGGTCTATATCGAAATGGTGTTTCAATGGCCCGGCGTGGGGCGGATGCTGGTCGATGCGATCCTGAAGCGTGACATCCTGCTGGTCCAGGGCGGCGTGGTCTTTGTTGCGGCCTGCTACGTCGGCTTCAATATCGTCGTTGATGTGGCTCAGGCCTGGCTCGACCCGAGGATCAAGACATGAGTCTGTTTCTACGTCTTCTGTTCCGCAACAAGCTGGCTGGCTTCGGTGCTGTCGTGCTTGGACTCATCGTGGTGCTGGCATTGCTGACGCCGATCCTGCCCTTGCATCCGCCAAATGAGACCAACACCGCCAATCGCTTTCTGCGCCCCCTGTCTGACGGGCATTTGCTGGGCACCGATCATCTGGGCCGCGATCTGCTGTCACGCCTGATGTGGGGCACGCGGCTGTCACTGGCCGTTGGGTTTGCAGCTGCACTGGTCGCAGGGCTGCTGGGTGCAACCATCGGCGTGATCGCAGGCTATTTCGGCGGGCGCACGGACAATGTGACCATGCGCGGCATCGATATGTTGATGGCCTTTCCCTACATTCTGCTCGCGCTGGCCATCGTGGCGGTTCTCGGACCTGGTCTGTTCAACGCGCTTGTGGCCGTGGCCGTGGTCAATATTCCCTTCTTTGCGCGGAACATTCGCGGCGTGACCGTAGGCATCGCCCATCGCGAATTCATCGACGCCGCGCGATTGGCCGGGATGGGCAACACGCGCATTCTGCTGACCGAAGTCGTGCCGAATATCGTGCCGGTGGTCGTGATCGCCATGTCCACAACCATCGGCTGGATGATCCTCGAGACGGCGGGTCTGTCCTTCCTGGGCCTGGGCAGCCAACCTCCGCAGGCAGATCTTGGCTCGATGCTGGGCGAGGCGCGCGCGGCGCTGATCACTGCCCCGCATACGTCAATCGTGCCGGGTGTGATGATCCTTCTGATCGTGATGTCAGTGAATCTGCTCGGCGACGGCATCCGTGACGCACTCGATCCGCGCCTGCGCTCAGGTGCCTTGTCCCGCCCTATGGCGGCCACGCGGGTCAAGCGGGCCGAAGCCCCTGCGCCCAAGGGCGACGGGCTGCTGCGTATCGACGCGCTGGAAACACAATTCCATGTCGGCCCGCGCATCTACCGCGCGGTCAACAGGGTGTCGCTGCAACTCGATCCCGGCGAATGCCTGGGCCTGATCGGCGAGTCCGGCTCGGGTAAATCGGTCACGGCGCTGTCGGTGATGGGACTGGTGGCCTCACCGCCCGGTGTGATCACCGGGGGCGCAATACGGCTGAACGGGCAAGACCTGATCGGCGCACCCTATGAACTGTTGCGCAGCCTGCGCGGGCGCAAGGTGGCCTATATCTTTCAGGATCCACTCTCGACCCTGCACCCGCTTTATCGCATCGGGGACCAGCTGATCGAGGCGATCCGCGTGCATGAACCGGTCAGCCATGCCGAGGCACATCGCCGCGCGATCAAACTGCTGGAAGACGTGCGTATCCCCAATGCGGCGCAGCGCGCGCGCGCCTATCCGCATGAAATGTCAGGCGGGATGCGCCAGCGCGTCGGGATCGCCATGGCGCTGGCCAATGATCCAGAAATCATCATCGCAGATGAGCCCACCACTGCATTGGATGTAACAGTACAGGCGCAGATTCTTGCGCTGCTCGATGATCTGCGGCGCTCGCGCGGTCTGGCGATCCTGTTCATCACCCATGATTTCGGTGTGGTTGCCCAGCTCTGTGACAGGGTGGCGGTGATGTATGGCGGCCGCATCGTCGAAGCCGGACCAACCCCCAAAGTGCTGGCGGCGCCTGCCCATCCTTATACCAAACGCCTGATTGCCTGCGTGCCTGAACTCGGCGCAGGGCGGCGCGCCTTGGCGGCGATCCCCGGCTTGCCGCCAGCAGTGGATGACCTGCCCCCGGGTTGTGCCTTCGCGCCGCGCTGCGAGAAGGCGCGCGATAGCTGTCGCGCAGGCGAGATCGCGCTCGATGGGGATGCGCGACAGGTGCGCTGCCTTTTCCCGGAGGTGACACCATGACGCCCGCACTGAAAACCACCGATCTGACCCGCAGCTTCGATATCGGCAAACGGCTGTTCGGGCCGCCACGGGCGCGGGTGCATGCAGTCAACCCGATGTCATTTGAGGTGCCGACCGGCGAAACGCTGGGCATCGTGGGCGAATCCGGCTGCGGAAAGTCAACGCTGGCGCGCATGCTTGTCGGGCTTTTGCCGCCCACATCAGGCCAGATCGAGATCGAGGGTCGCGCCCTCGACCGGGCAGATCCCGCCGCCTTTGGTCGACTGATCCAGTATGTGTTTCAAGACCCGGTTTCCAGCCTGAACCCGCGCAAGACGATCCGACAGATCATCGAAGCACCGCTGCGCAATCTGCATGGCATGCACGGGCCAGCGCTGGACGCGCGCATCGCGGAATTGTTCGACGCAGTAAACCTGCGCCCCGAATTCCTCAGCCGCTACCCGCATGAATTCTCCGGTGGGCAGGCGCAACGGATCGGGATTGCTCGGGCACTGGCGGCCAGCCCACGCATCCTCATCCTCGACGAGCCGGTTTCAGCGCTTGATGTTTCAGTACAGGCCCAGGTGCTGAACCTGCTGGCAGAACTGAAAGTGAAGCTGAATCTGACCTATCTCTTCATCAGCCATGACCTCGCCGTCGTCGAGGCCGTCAGTGACCGCATCGCGGTGCTCTATTTCGGGTCGCTGGTCGAAAGCGGTCCTGCTGAAAAGGTCTTTGCCACACCGCGCCATCCCTATACGAAGCTACTTGCGGATTCGGCACCGGTCGTGGGCCGCCCGCTAGGGGGCGCGCAGTCGGGCGAATTGCCGGATCCGCTTAACCCGCCTTTGGGGTGCGCCTTTGCCACGCGATGCCCGAGGGCAAGCGATTTGTGTAAACGCGCCATACCGGAGCTGCGCGTCGTCGAGGGAGATCAGTTTGCCGCCTGCCACCACCCGCTCGCCCCATGACCGCCTGTCCCGGCCGCAACAAGTGGCCGAAGCGATCAAGTCATGGGTCATGCAGAATGGCTGGGGGCCAGGCAAACGCCTGCCATCGGAAAGCGAATTAATCGCGCGCTTCAGCATGGCCAAGGGCACAATTCGCGAAGCAATCCGTATTCTCGAAGCCCAAGGTCTGGTCAAATCCCGCACGGGGCCCGGTGGCGGTGTTTTCGTGCATCAGGTCTCCGAGGCGCGGGCGACAGCACTGCTGGGAAACTATTTCTATTTCGAGCATCTGACGATCGACGATATTTACCAGATCCGTCAGGCGCTCGAACCCGAACTGGCCGCAAGTCTTGCAGGCCAGCTCAGCGACGCCCAGCTTGCTGCGCTCGAAGATGTGATGACCTGCTATTCCGAAGCCGCGCGAACCGCCGAAGAGGAACGTGAACAGCATGTCGCCTCGCTGCGATTCCATGCCCTGCTTGCAGAAATGTCAGGCAATGCACTCATGCGGTTCCTGATCCGGTTCACCGCGAACATGCTGGCCGAGATCACTGTGTCGCGTCGGCTGTATGCCCAGCCCAATCGTGAGCTGTGGTCGACCGGGCTCGATTACCAATCCCGACTGATCGACGCGCTGCGCAGAGGCGATGCTGTGGCGGCGCGCCAGATTCTGTCGGAACATATGAAAAATGCGCATCGCCTGATGCTTCTACAGGAAACAGTGCTGACGCAGCGCTTCTTGCCTGAAAACGAGATCATTTGAAAGACAACCTGCAGCACCAAGCGGATTGCGGGCTGCATCGACGGTGACCCTTTCCTGTCAGCTCAACAACTTGCCCTTCAGTCGGACGTTCTGGTCCCCTGCCTTGGTCAGATGAATTGCGTTGCGGGCATGAGCAACGCACCGCCAGTGCGGCGCCTCCGATCGTCAGCGCCGATGTCCCACAGTCAACGCGGCGGTGCTGCCGGATAGTTCCGTGAATAGGCTCTTGCAGCACTGTAGCGTCCGCGTGCAATGACAGACGCAACGCCCAAGGCGCGGGATCACGACATCGGACACAAAAGCCACCTGCCCCGTAGATACAGTTGCACTGCAGCTTAGCACCTGTCCCGGATTGCACGGCGGCGATCAGGGGTGAAGATGGGCCGATCTTAGAAGCGCCACTCAAATAACGCGCTAATATATGGCGCCGGGCGAGCGCCCAAGGTCGTTTCCGCCAGAAAAGCCCCGGTCAGAACCGGGGCTTTTGGTCTGTGCTTCTCTTGGCTCAGCGGCAAGGCGCTTCATAGAAAGTGCCATCACCGCGCGCATAGGCACACTGGCCGGTCGCAGTATTCTGCGCAAGCAGCGTCCCGGCGGCTGCGCCTGCGACAGTCGTCAGGATCGTCCAGTTGCTGTTGGCGCCCAGCAGGTTCCCGACAGCCAGACCACCCGCAGCCCCAACGACACCACCAGCGACGCTGCGCTCAGTCTGTGTCATCTGGCAGCCTGCGAGGGCCACTGTCGCAGCCAGTATCGTGACAGAAAACAACTTTTTCATCTCTCGTCCTTTCAGGGTGCACTTTTCTACGCTCGTCAGTTTAGCACAATCTCCGGGCATGTCATCCGGTTGCGCTGGATTTGGCGTCAGTTCGCCGATCGACCTTGCCAGCGGCCTGCGCACCACAAACCCGCACCGACGCTGCGCCGGCCCCCGACCATGCGACAGCCGCAGAGCCTGAATTCTCAGCCCTGTCCTGCGATCCGCCGCGTCAGGTAAAGTCGATACGGATGCAAAGGCCAGTTGGGTTCTGGGTCATCGCGTAGCGCGCGTGCTGCTTGCGGATCTCGGCGCTTGCAAGTCCGAAGTGAATCTGGGCGGACGAGAGTTCGGCAAAATTCACCGGCTGCTCGAAATGCGACCAGAGTTCATCATTAATCTTGAAGCGATCCGATATCGTCGTGAACTCCAGGCCCTTGGCGCTGTCACTGATTTCGATCCGCCCCCCCCAGGGCAAAGCGGTTTCTAGACACATCAACATCAGAAACACCAGCTTCACCTGACGGCGCGACAGATCAACTGTGCTGTTCCACTGACATTTCTGTTTCTGATGCTTTTCCATCGCGGTCAGGATCGACAGGATTTCCGCGCGCCCCATCTTCTGATCTGCGGATACGCGTCCCAGCGCAATTCGGTAGAAGCGCAAGCGTGTGGTTGCGCTTTCAACGCTCTGGGTGATGAGATCGAATTCAGCCCCCCCTTGTTGCTGCGACAGTTGAAGCAGTTCCAGCCCGTTGCTGATTGCGCCCATGGGGCTAACAAGATCGTGGCAGATTCGCGATACGATTGATGCCGACAGTTCCAACGCCTCGTTTGCCGTTTGATCTGTAGAACGCGCAGCGCTATTCATGTGCGTATGAGCCATCTTGTCCTTGCCCCTGGAATGTTCGTCCGTCACCCTGACCACCCATCTTGGGGCATTGGACAGGTCCAATCACGCACCGACGCGATTGTCACCGTGATGTTCTCCGATGCCGGTAAAAAGGTCATTAATGCCTCACGGATTTCTTTGGTGCTCGTTCCCGATAGTGAAATTTAAGCTCACACAACCGCTGCGTGCATTCAAGCGAGATTGCAGAAACAAAGTGTTTAGTAAGGACGCACCGAGACAATATGCAGCATCGCTCTGAAAAAGAAGGCAAAATTGCGGCAGGAATTGGCAAGCACCAGCGCAGGGAGCCCGACGGGGCGGCACTGTCGGTCAGGCTCGCGCGGGACATTTCCGATCTGCGTGCGGCGCAACGTTTGCGCTATCGGGTTTTCGTTCAGGAACTCGGAGCAGACGGCCCCATGGTGGACCACGCCCAGCAGTTGGAAATGGACGAATTTGACGCGGTTTTTGATCATCTTCTGCTGATTGATGCGGATCGCGACGCGAACGAATGGGATCATGTCGTGGGCGTCTACCGGTTGTTGCCCGGTGACAGGGCTGACGCCGCGGGGGGCTTCTATTGTGACGGTGAATTCGACCTGAGAAAACTGCGCAATTCGGGCAGAAATCTGTTGGAATTAGGCCGGTCCTGCATGGATCTCGCCTATCGCAACAGCGCCGGACTGTTGCAAATATGGCACGGCCTGGCAGAATATGTCCAAATCCATGATATTGATCTACTCTTCGGAGCGGCGAGCTTTCCGGGCACCGACCCTGAACAATGGCGGCAGGCGCTCAGCTGTCTGCATCACGATCACCTCGCGCCCGAGCCGGTGCGGCCGTGTTCGCGCCAGTCGAATGGCTTCATCGCATCGCCGTCCGAAGCTGTCGATCGCAGGCAGGCGATGGCACAGATGCCGCCGTTGATTCGCTCTTATCTGCGCCTCGGCGGGCGCGTTGGGCAAGGGGTCTTCATAGATCACGCCTTCCAGACGACGGATGTCTGCATCATCCTCGACAAGGCCGCGCTCAGCCTCTCCGCCCGCAATCTGATGCGCCCGGCAAAAGCACTGACACCTCTGATGCGATGACCTGGCACGCATCCGAGCCCCCGCCCTGGCCTGCGATCAAACCGCGCGCGTGGCCGCGCATTCTGGTGCGGCTGACGGCGTTGAGCGGCATAATGGCCTTTGGGCTTCTGCTGCATCTGCTCCTGCGTCTTGTCGAGCGCCCGTTTTTTGGGCTGCGCCGTCCTCTCACCCCCGGTGTGACCCAGATCGTATGCCGTGCAGTGTTGAAAGTGATGGGTTTACGAGTGCAAACCACCGGCACACCTCTGCGCGCGCGCGGCGCGTTGGTTGCCAATCATGCGTCATGGCTCGATATTTTCGTGCTGAATGCGGCCGTGCGGGTCTATTTCGTTTCCAAGGAAGAAGTGGCGCGCTGGCCGGGGATCGGATTTCTTGCACGCACCACCGGCACGATCTTCATTCGCCGCGACCGCAAGGAGGCCGCTCAACAGACCCAAGTCCTCGAGGACCGGCTGCGGGCCGGACATCGGCTGTTGTTCTTCCCCGAAGGCACCAGCTCGGATTCTTTACGGGTGCTTCCATTCAAATCAACCCTTTTCGCCGCGTTCTACGCGCAAGGTTTGCGCGATTTCATGCAGGTTCAGCCGGTCACATTGGTCTATCGCGCGCCTGGCGGGGCAGACCCGCGGGCTCTGGCCTGGTGGGGGGATATGGAGTTCGCAGGTCATCTGCTTCGAGTTCTGGCAATGCCGTATGCGGGGCAAGTGACGCTGATCCTTCATGCGCCGCTCAGGATCTCGGACCTGCCGGACCGTAAGGCCATGGCGCTGGCATGTGAAACGGCCGTGCGGGCGGGCATGGCCGACCCATCGGCGCGGCCGGAAAACAGATGAACCACGAGGGCGGAGCGCCATGATGAGCGCGCGTCCCCAAAGCCCTCGGGCCCAGCGCACCCGCGCCTGAATACAAGGCCGGTCGCCCGCGAAGGTCATCTCCGCGGTCTGTTAATGTCACTGCAACTTGTCACAGGTAGAGTGAGCATTGCCGCGTTGATGGAGCGATCATGCAGACAGTCTATACATGCCTCGTGGAAGAACACGATTGGCGTCTTGTCGCTGTCGCCCTCGCGATCTGTCTTGTGGGGTGCCTGGTCAGCACGGCGCTCTGGGAAAAACTGGATCGCAAGAAAGGGGCGCAGCATGCTGTCTGGCTCGGCCTCGCGGCCTTTACAGCAGCCGCATCCATCTGGGCCACCCACTTCATCGCCATGCTGGCCTATGATGTACGACTTGAACGCGGCCTCTCCATCCCCCTGACGGCGCTTTCCTTCGCCCTGGCAGTCTTGCTGATGGTTCCGGCGAGCCTTGCACTCAGCTTGGCGCGCCGCGATCTGCGATGGGCGGCTCCGGCCGGGGCGACGTTCACCGTCGCCGTGGCCGCG
>SKIM01000058.1 GCA_007116445.1 Natronohydrobacter sp. | reverse complement strand
TGGGGTGGGTGGGTGGGAAACGGTCCGGGCGGGCGGCGTCAGGCCAGGGCCGCCTCGACCGCCTCTGACAACCGCCCAGTGATCTCCGCCACATCATCCCGCGTCACGATGAAAGGCGGCGCAAGCAACACATGATCGCCCCGCACCCCGTCGATCGTGCCACCCATCGGATAGACCATCAGCCCGCGCGCCATGGCTTCCGCCTTGATCTTCGCATGCAGCTTGCGCGCAGGATCAAAAGGCGCTTTCGTCTCGCGATCCGCAACCAGCTCTATCGCCTGAAACAGCCCGCGCCCGCGAATATCGCCTATATGCGGGTGCTGGCCGAAAGCCGTCTGCAGCTCATCGCGCAGATGCGCCCCCATCGCCTGCACATTCTCCAGCAGATTGTCGCGCGCGATGACCTGCTGCACGGCCAGCCCCGCCGCAGCTGCCATCGGATGGCCCATATATGTATGGCCATGCTGAAAAAACCCGGTGCCGGCCGCGAAAGCGTCATAGATCTTCTTGCTCAGAAGTGTCGCGCCAACAGGCTGGAAGCCACCGCCCAGCCCCTTGGCGATCGTCAAGAGATCCGGCGAGATGCCGTCATATTCGCAAGCGTAACGATACCCCGTCCGGCCCATGCCGCACATCACCTCATCGAGGATCAGGAGCACCCCGTAGCGATCGCAAATCGCGCGGATCTGTTTGAAATAGTCGCCGACCGCAGGCACAGCGCCCGCCGTCGCCCCCACCACTGGCTCGGCGATGAAGGCCGCGACTGTCTCGGGGCCAAGCTCCAGGATCTTGGCTTCCAATTCATCTGCTGCGCGCGTCGCATACGCCGCATCCGATTCGTCCTCGCGCTGTTCGCGATAGGCAAAGCAGGGTGCGATATGGTGCGCCTGCATCAGCAGCGGCTTGAACTGCGCGCGGCGCCATTCATTCCCCCCCGCAGCCAGAGCACCCAGCGTATTGCCGTGATAGCTCTGCCGCCGCGCGATGATATGGCGACGCTCGGGCTGGCCCGTCTCGGTGAAATACTGCCGCGCCATTTTCAGCGCGGCCTCCACCGCCTCTGACCCGCCCGAGACCAGATAAACATGCTCCAGCCCGGCAGGGGCACCAGCGATCAGCGTATCGGCCAGTTTCTCGGCCACCTCGGACGTGAAAAACCCGGTATGCGCATAAGCAAGGTGGTCGAGCTGGGCATGAAGGGCTGCGATCACATCAGGATGCGCATGGCCTAGGCAGGAGACCGCCGCCCCGCCCGACGCATCGATATAAGACCGCCCGTCGCGGTCTGTGATCTCGATCCTTTTCGCACCCACCGCAATACGGGGCGGTGTGTGAATCGCGCGATGCAGAAGATGGGTCATGGCACAGGCCTTGGCAGGGAAATAGATCACCCCTGCCCTAGCAAAGCGCCCCAGCCCCGCGCAAGCGATCTTTGCGCGCCGCCCGCGTTCACGATGCTGTGCCTGGCATGGGGAACAGTTCGTCGCGCGCTTCATAACCCGTCCCGCGCGCCAGAAGGCAGGTCCGCCCATCCTGCAGAGTTACGGTCAATGTCCAGTGCTGGCTGTCATCATGCGCGAAAAGCTCCATCATGGCAGCGCCTGCCCGCCCGAGCGCCCGGCGCGACTGCTCCTGTCTGGCCAGCATGTCCAGCACCTGCGCGCGCGGGGCGCATTGCAACGACTGCGACAGGGCCGGGGCCGGGGCAAAGGCGGCAAGCGCCACCACAAGACAGCTGAGAAAACGCATGGTCGGATCCTTTTCGGGCCAGAGAAAACCGTCCCATCCAGACTGCCCGTTGTGAAAGAAATCGCGGTAAACGCACCGTGCGCCCAATGTTAGCGCCCAAGATCGCGCATTTGCGCTGCGATGCAGCAAGTTTTGTCTTGCGATACATGTCTGAAAATGGTCCACAGGCGACAGATTATTACGAGGGACTGATCATGGACACGCGCCCCTTCCGCTCCGTGCTTTATATTCCGGGCTCGAAAGAGCGCGCTCTGGAAAAGGCCACGACGCTTGCCGCCGATGCGATCATTTTCGATCTGGAAGATGCGGTCGCCATTGACGAGAAAGCCCGCGCCCGCGTGCTGCTGGCCGAAACGCTGCAGAGCACTGATTACGGCAAACGCGCGAAACTGGTGCGGATCAATGCGCTTTCCAGCGACTGGGGCGCGGCCGATCTGGACGTGATCGGGAGCATCAAACCCGAAGCGATCCTGCTGCCCAAAGTCGACACGCCCGCGCATGTCGAAGCCCTGGCCCGGCTTCTCGATGCCCGCCCCGAGACGGCCGAAACCCGCATCTGGGCGATGATCGAATCGCCCAAAGCCGTGCTGAACGCCCAGACCATCGCCTGTGCGCCGCGCATGGCAGGGTTCATCATGGGCACGAATGATCTGGCCAAGGATATGGGCTGCCGCAGCCGTCCTGATCGCCAACAACTGCTCACCGCGCTGCAATTGCCGCTGATCGCTGCGAAAGCTGCGGGCATTGTTGCGGTGGATGGCGTCTATAATGCGTTTCGCGACGAGGACGGGCTTCGGGCGGAATGCGAGCAGGGGCGCGACATGGGCTTTGACGGCAAGACGCTGATCCATCCCCTGCAATTGGCCATCGCCAATGAAGTTTTCTCGCCCTCGGAGGCCGAAGTCACTCTGGCCAAGCGCCAGATCGAAGCCTTTGATGCGGCTACCGCGCGCGGTGAAGGGGTGGCGGTTGTCGATGGCATGATCGTCGAGAATCTGCATATTGTGACGGCGAAGCAAACGCTCGCGAAGGCACAGTCTTTTGCGGAATTGACGGAGTAGTCACATGGGAACACTGATCCTGATTGCCGGGGTCGCGCTCTGGGCGGGCGCGCATTTCTTCAAACGCCTTGCGCCAGAACGCCGCGCGGCGATGGGCAATGCGGGGCGGCTCTATGCCACGCTGGCGATCGTGGCCTCGATCGTGCTGATGGTGATCGGCTACCGCATGGCCGAGCCGGTCTGGCTCTGGGTCGCACCGAACTGGATGGTGCATCTCAACAACCTGCTGGTTTTCATCGGCTTCTATCTCTACGCCGTATCCGGGCTGAAAACGCGCCTGCACCAGAAAATCCGCCATCCGCAGCTTTCGGGCTTCAAGGCCTGGGCGGTTGCGCATCTGCTGGTCGTGGGCACGCTGCAAGGGGTGATTCTGTTTGGCGGGCTGCTGGCCTGGGCTGTTGTTTCAGTGATCCTTATCAACCGTGCGAATCGTGAATGGACCCGCCCACCTGAAGCCGCCGCCTGGAAAGAGGGCGTCGCAGTGGTGGGAGCGCTGTTTGCGATGCTGGTCGTGGGCCAGATCCATGGCTGGCTGGGGCCGTGGCCCTTCGGGGGCGCGTGATGCTGGCCTATCGGCTGCTGACCGGCGAAGACACATCAGCCTTTTGCCACAAGGTCACCGAAGCGCTGTCGAAAGGCTGGGCGCTGCATGGAGATCCCGCCTATGCCTTTGACGCGGCGACAGGCACGATGCGCTGTGCGCAGGCGGTGGTGAAAGAGGTTGATGCAACCTACGCGCCCGAACTGAAGCTCGGCAGCTTGTGATGCCACAGGCCGCGCGAGGCCAGACAAGACGATGGGACATGAGATGAGCAAGACCACAGC
>SKIM01000254.1 GCA_007116445.1 Natronohydrobacter sp. | reverse complement strand
CTGGCCGACCGGGCGCGGGGCGCGATGGAAATGCTGATGCGCGAAAGTGGCGAGACTGCCAATCTGGGCGTCGAGGATAAGGGCGAAGTGCTGTTTCTGACCCAGGTCGAGACGACCGAGGCCATCCGCGCCTTCTTCCCGCCCGGCACGCGCAGCCCCATGCATGTCTCGGGCATCGGCAAGGCGCTTCTGGCGCATATGCCGATCACCCGGCTGGCCTGGTTTCTGATGGACGGGCTGAAAGGGTTCACACCCGCCTCGCTGACCGATGACATCGCGCTGGAAACAGATCTGATTGCAACGCGCGAACGCGGCTATGCCATTGATAACGAAGAACGCACGGAGGGCATGCGCTGCATCGCCGCCCCGATTTTCGACGCGCAGGGCGCAGCCGTGGCGGGCCTGTCCATATCTGGCCCGGTCTTCCGTCTGTCGCTGGACCGCGCCGAGGAAATGGGCGCGCTGGTCAAGCGCGCAGCCCAGGGGGTGACCGAAGCGACAGGCGGCCGGATGCCCTGACGCGGGGGGCGCGGCATTGCGCTTCGCCTCTTGAAGCGGCACAGTGACATGCCAGATAAGGGCAGTGATCACAAAGGTGCCTCGCCCATGCCGCATAACAACCTGAATCTGCCCACGGAACGCCCCGAGGTGCTGACCCGCCAGAAGCTCGAAGGCGGGCGGCGCTTTCGCATGGCCTCACCCTTTCAGCCGGCGGGGGATCAGCCGACAGCGATTGCGGAACTGGTCGACGGGGTGCTGTCGGGCGAACAAAATCAGGTGCTTCTGGGCGCGACGGGCACAGGCAAGACCTATACGATGGCCAAGATCATCGAGGAAACCCAGCGCCCGGCGATCATTCTGGCGCCAAACAAGACACTGGCCGCACAGCTTTATGGTGAATTCAAGGGCTTCTTTCCTGACAATGCCGTCGAATATTTCGTCAGCTATTATGATTACTACCAGCCCGAAGCCTATGTACCGCGCTCCGACACCTTCATCGAGAAGGAAAGTCAGATCAACGAACAGATCGACCGGATGCGCCATTCGGCGACCCGCGCGCTTCTGGAGCGCGATGACGTGATCATCGTGGCATCCGTGTCCTGCATCTACGGCATCGGCTCGGTCGAGACCTATTCGGCGATGACGCAGGATTTCAAGGTCGGGGAAAGCTATCAGCAGCGGCAGGTTCTGGCCGATATGGTCGCGCAGCAATACCGGCGCAATGACGCGGCCTTTCAGCGCGGCAGCTTCCGCGTGCGCGGCGACGTGATCGAGATCTGGCCCGCCCATTTGGAGGACCGCGCCTGGAAATTGTCGTTTTTTGGTGAGGAATTGGAGGCAATCACCGAGTTTGACCCCCTGACAGGTTCGAAAACTGACAGTTTCGAGCAGATCCGCATCTATGCCAACAGCCATTATGTGACGCCGCGCCCGACCATGCAGCAGGCCGTGAAGGGGATCAAATGGGAACTGACGCAGCGGCTTGACCAGCTGATCGCCGAGGGCAAATTGCTGGAAGCGCAACGGCTGGAGCAGCGGACGAAATTCGATCTGGAGATGCTGGAAGCGACCGGCGTGTGCAACGGCATCGAGAATTACTCACGCTATCTGACCGGCCGCGCACCGGGGGAACCCCCGCCCACGCTGTTCGAATTCATCCCCGACAATGCGATTGTTTTCGCGGATGAAAGCCATGTCTCGGTCCCGCAGATCGGGGGCATGTATCGCGGCGACTATCGGCGCAAATTCACGCTGGCCGAACACGGGTTCCGACTGCCCTCCTGCATGGACAACCGTCCCCTGAAATTCGAGGAATGGGATGCGATGCGCCCGCAATCGGTTTTTGTCAGCGCGACACCGGCGGCATGGGAGCTGGAACAAACCGGCGGGGTCTTTACCGAGCAGGTGATCCGCCCGACCGGGTTGATCGACCCGGAGGTGGAAATCCGGCCCGTTGCGATGCAGGTCGATGATTTGCTTGATGAAATCCGAAAGGTCGCGGCGCGCGACTTGCGCGTGCTGGTGACCGTTCTGACCAAGCGCATGGCCGAGGATCTGACCGAATATCTGCATGAACAAGGTATCCGCGTGCGCTACATGCACAGCGATATCGACACGATCGAGCGCATCGAGATCCTGCGCGATCTGCGGCTTGGGGCGTTTGATGTGCTGATCGGGATCAACCTGTTGCGCGAGGGGCTGGATATTCCCGAATGCGGGCTGGTGGCGATTCTGGACGCCGATAAGGAAGGGTTCCTGCGCTCCGAGACGTCGCTCGTGCAGACCATCGGCCGCGCCGCGCGCAATGCGGAAGGGCGGGTGATCATGTATGCGGACCGGATCACAGGCTCGATGGAGCGCGCCCTGGCCGAGACGAACCGCCGCCGCGAAAAGCAGATCGCTTATAATGTCGCGCATGGGATCACACCGCAAACAGTTCGTAAAAATGTTGAAGATGTGCTGGCCGGGCTCTGGCAGGGCGACACGGATATGTCGCGTGTGACAGCGAAGGTTGAAAAAGTGAAACCCGGTGCGAACCTTCAGGCGCATCTTGACGGGCTGCGGGTGCAGATGCGCAAGGCGGCGGAGAACCTCGAATTCGAGGAGGCGGCGAGGCTGCGCGATGAGGTCAAGCGGCTGGAGGCTGTGGAACTGGCCATCGCGGATGATCCGTTGGCGCGTCAATCCGCTGTGGATGAAGCCGTCGATAACGCCGTAAAACCCCGCTCAACAGCAGGGCGCCCCGGACAGCGTGGTGGGAAGGCGCGGAGGCGACGGTAAATCTGGAATATTGGCGCACTGCTCTAGCGGTGACGCGGAAAAAACATACTGTCGCTTAGTGGATAAACAAAAGCCCAGCATCAAGTGGCTGGGCTTTCATTTAATTTGAATGTGGATCAGCTACCGAGACCAACAACTGGCGTCGTTCCGAACGTCAGGCCAGACGGGACACCCTCGGGCAGTAGTGTAAAGTTACCGCTCATCGTTCTGGTCACGTCGAGCGTTTCGAGAACGGGCGAATTCCATGTTTCTTTTTGGTTCGTCATAATGAGCTCCAATACATCAGTTGATATTCGTTAATTATCATATGAGCGACAGGCTGACAATCTGAATTACATCCTGCGACAATCTGTACTGCGAAATGGATGATATTTCAACACTGCACGCCCTGTGCGTGCGGGGGAGGGCAATCAAATCGCCCTATGGTGGCGGATTTTGATGTTATGTGTTTGGTTTTAAATAAATTTACTGATTGGCTGTTCTGTCTGTTCCAGATCTGCAAATGAACGCGGGACGGGGGCAAAGCATCAAGAGACACCTCGTGTGACGCGGCGTCTGCCCTTGTTCGCGCGCCATGGTGCAGGTCAGGTCGAATCAGCTTTGGCGCGCGCAAGCCAAGGCTGTCAATGCAAGCGGTCACCCTTGCGCCGTCCGGCGGGGGGGGCGTGTCGGGCTGTGCCGCATTGCGCGCAGAGCCTTTACAGGGGGCGCGTTGGCGCTTATCTGCGGGTCATGGCGCAGAAATCTGACCCGAATTACCGCATTATCGCTGAAAACCGCCGGGCGCGGTATGATTACGCGATCGAGGAAGACCTCGAATGCGGGATCATGCTGATGGGGTCTGAGGTGAAATCGCTGCGCACGGGCCAGG
>SKIM01000096.1 GCA_007116445.1 Natronohydrobacter sp. | reverse complement strand
CAAAACGCACGCCTTCCTCGGTGAGCTTGCGCAAAGACGCCAGCGACATGACCTGAAACCCGCCCGAATCCGTCAGGATCGGCCGGTCCCAGTTCATGAAACGGTGCAGCCCCCCCAGCGCCGCAACCCGCTCCGCTGTCGGGCGCAACATCAGATGATAGGTATTGCCCAGCAGGATATCCGCGCCTGTCTCGCGCACGGAGCCGGGCAGCATTGCCTTCACTGTCGCCGCCGTGCCCACAGGCATGAAAGCGGGCGTGCGGATCTCGCCCCTCGGCGTGGTGATCGCGCCCGTGCGCGCGCGCCCGTCGCGGGCCGATATGTCAAAGCGAAATCTCATCCGCGCCCCTTGCCCGATCTCGGGGCCAAAGCCAAGCCCCTGCCAATTTCCTGCCGAAAATCTACACTCGTCCGCAGCCCGCTCAGCGTGACCTGCGCAGATAGACGTAATACGCCCCTGCCCCGCCATGGCGCAGATGCGCCTCGCGGATCTCCAGCACCACAGGCCCCAGCGGCGCCATGCGCAGCCATTGCGGCACGTCATGTTTCAACGCCCCCTGTCTGCGCGGGATCGGCCCGTCATCTGCGACCGTCTTGCCCTTGCCCGTGATCACCAGCACCAGCCGCAACCCCGCCGCATGGGCGCGCAGGATGAACCCGTTCAGCGCCCCATGCGCCTGCGCAAGCGTCATGCCATGCAGATCGATCCGCGCCTCCGGGTCCAGCCGCCCCCGGCTCATCTTCTGGAATTGCCGCTTGTCCATCTTCACCGGCACCGAGGCCAGCCGCTCTGACAGCGGATGCGCCAGATCATGCCCCGGCGGTGGCCCCTTGGGGTTGGGCCGTAGCCGCGCAGAGTGCAGATCGGGCTTTGGCGTCACTGGCGCGCGGGGCGTGGGTTCCGGCGCGCTCGGCATGGCGGCAGGGGCAAGCGGCGCGCTGACATGCAAAGGCCGCGTGGTCTGCACCACACGGCCCCAGATCTCACGATCCTCAGGACTGAGATCTCGCCGCTTGCGGGTCATTCCCCCGTGGCCACCAGCTTCCAGTTGGGGCTGTCCGACGACATGTCACGCGCGAAGGTCCAGACATCCTTCTGGCGCTTGATCTCATTGGGGTCGCCCTCGATCACCTCACCCGTCTCGGCATTGCGCACCACCGAGGTCAGCTCGCCGAGGAACTTGATCGTGATCTCGCCCTCTTTCGTGTCCTCATCGAACTGCGCCTCGATCAGATCCAGCTCTCGCAGCCCCACGAAAGTCGCATCGACGCGCAACCCTTCGCGCTCGCGCAGCTGCACGACCTCGTCAAAACTGTTGAACACATCGCGCGACAGAAACGGCAGGATCGAATCCAGATCCGAGGACTCAAACGCCATCAGGATCATCTCATAGGCCCCGCGCGCGCCCTGCAGGAACTCGCCCACGCTGAAATCAGGATCAATCGCCTTCATGCGCGCCAGAGCCTTGGCCGCGTCCGACCCTTCGGGCACATGATCCGTGATATCCGTATCAGGCCCACCCTCGATCACCTCGAAGCGGCGCTTCACTGGCGCATCGGGGCTGGTCCCGGCGCGCGGCAGGGGATTTTGCTCGAAACCATCGCGCGATCCCAGCACTGCACGCAAGCGCAGGATCAAAAAGACGGCTATACCGGCAAGAATTAGAAGCTGGATCACGGCTGGTTCCATTGTTTCCTCGGCCCGGGGTTGGTATGGCGGCACTCGTGCCTATGTAAGGTGCGTTGCGGGGCAAGTCCACCATACCCGCACAGATCGGCCAAAAGAAGGCAATGATATGCGGATTCTCCTCGGAATTCTGGCGGTGCCATTGATCGAGATCGTGCTTTTTGTACAGATCGGCGGTCAGATCGGCGTCATCGGAACGCTGGCCTGGATATTTCTGACCGCTGCGCTCGGGCTTGTCCTGATGCGGCTGGAGCCCCATCGCAACGCCCATGACCTGCGCGCAGCCCTCGCCGCTGAGCAAAGCCCGGCAAGCCCGATGGCCCATTCCGCCCTGCGCATGATTGCCGCATTGCTGCTGGTCGTGCCGGGCTTTTTCACCGACGCGCTTGGCGCGCTCGCCCTCATCCCGGCGCTGCGCCACGCGATCCTGACCCGCGTCTTCTCGGCGCTCAAGGCATCGCAGGTCCATCGCGAAACCGTGATCATCGAAGGCGATTTCGAACGCGCACCCGATCCCGACCTGCCCCGCGTCGCGCCACGCGAAAACCGGGATTGAGCCACCGCGCCCGCGCTGATACAAGCCCCGCCAATCAATCATGACCCAACCGTCAGGAGCTTTCCCATGAGTGAGACTGAAACCCAGGGCAATGGCGCACAGCCCGCCGCCGCACAGCCGCCCAAGGTCAATATGCGCATCCTTGCGCAATACATGCGCGATCTTTCCTTTGAAAACGTGGCCGCCCAGAAAAAACTGCAGGGCGCGAATGTGCAGCCTGATATTCAGGTGCAGGTCAGCCTCGATGCGAACAAGCGCGAGACTGAAAACCAGTATGATGTCGCGACCAAGTTCAAGATCACGTCAAAGAACAAGACCGACGATCAGGTGCTTTTCATCATCGAGCTGGATTATGTCGGCCTGTTCCTGATCGAAGGCGTCCCGCAGGAACAGCTGCACCCTTTCCTGCTGATCGAATGCCCGCGCATGATCTTCCCCTTCGCGCGCCGCATCATTTCCGACGTGACCCGCGACGGTGGCTTCCCGCCGCTGAACCTCGACACAGTGGATTTTCTTGCGCTCTACAAGCAGGAATTGCAGCGCCAGGCCGCACTGAAGGCCCAGAGCACCGACGCCCCCGTCGCCAACTGATCGCAAGAAGCCCCCGCCACGGGGGCTTTTTCATCCCGCGCGATATTTGGCCCAGACCGCGTTTTCGCCCAGCGCGGCCACAAAGGCGGCATGCGCTTCTGCCTCGGCCGCAGTCAGGCGCGATGGCAGCGGCGCGGGCCTGCGCGGCAGCGGCTTGCGCCCTGCCCCGCTCTCGGCATGTGCAGCGGCGCTGGATAATGCGAAATCGGGCTGCTGGCCGCCCAACAGCTCCAGATAGACCTCGGCCAGGATCTCGCTGTCCAAGAGCGCGCCATGCTTCTCGCGCGCGGAATTGTCGATCCCGAAACGGCGGCACAGCGCATCCAGCGAGGCCGGCGCGCCGGGAAATTTCTTGCGCGCCAGCGCCAGCGTGTCAAAGGCCTGCTCTGGCGGCAGCAACCGCCGCCCGGCCCAGTCCAGCTCGGCATTGAGGAATTTCATGTCGAAACTGGCATTATGGATCACCAGCCGGGCCTCGCCGACAAATTCCAGAAATGCATCGACGATCTGACCGAATTTCGGCTGATCGCGCAGGAAATCATCGCCCAGACCATGCACCTCGAACGCCTCTTTCGGCATCGGGCGTTCGGGGTTGATATACTGGTGATAGGTCCGGCCCGTCGGCATCAGATTGACCAGTTCGACCGCGCCGATCTCAACGATCCGGTGGCCCTCGCTCGGTTCAAACCCGGTGGTTTCCGTGTCCAGCACCAATTCGCGCATCTGCTTACCCCTGCAATCGTTCCACCAGATCTTGCACAGCCGCCCGCGCGCTGTCCATATCTGTTGTCTCGATCACGAAATCCGCGCGGGCGCGTTT
>SKIM01000109.1 GCA_007116445.1 Natronohydrobacter sp. | reverse complement strand
GGACGCTGAACATAGAGCTGCCGAAGCAGCCAGCCTGATCTGTTGTGTCATTTCTTGAGACCCCGCTTCAAGAAAATCAAGCACTTAATACCTTGAAGTGTTAAACTTGGGCGAGCCGGGCCCCCAAATGCTGGTTCCTCTACTTGCCGCCATACTCACCTTGATTATACTCCAACCGAACAGGCTGTCGCAAAATGCACAGTACAGCTGCGCAAAGTCGCTGCACGCTCCTAGACCGATCTGTTCAAAGCCCTCGGCGATATCTGCAGAATCTTCACTCCCGATGAGTGCTGAGCTCCCTTCCTGCCGCAGGATATGTCTCAGATTGCAACCGAAGGGCTTTGAAACCAAAACGCTATTTCGCGCAGTAATCCATGTCAGGAAAAAGCTCCACCAGGGCTTTATCTGATCTCTTGCACCTTTTTCCCAACAGCACGGATCTGAACCCGAACGAGAGAGCAATCGCCACGCCCAAAAACCTGATCTTGCGCACATTTCCCCGAATATACGATGACATCTGGCGCGTCGCCGGGCAGTCGTCCCACCTACTCACTGAAAGCGCGTGTTACAATGTCTTCTGACAAAATGAACCAGCAGAAAGTGCCATGAAACCGCATGCACTGCTGCCCGGACGCGCTGTCTCACGACAGTGCTTAGAGAGCAGCCATCACCTCGTCGGTGGCATCAAAATTGGACGTCACATGCTGCACGTCATCGTCATCTTCGAGCGCATCGATCAACTTCATGAGCGCCCGCATCCCTTCGAGGTCCAGTGATGTCGTTGTCTGAGGCTTCCATACCAACTTGGTGCTTTCAGCCTCGCCAAGCGCCGCTTCGAGCCCAGCGGATACCACAGCCAGATCGGTATCCGCACACCAGATCACATGCTCGCTTTCGCTGCTCTCGACATCTTCCGCGCCAGCATCAATGGCCGCCAGCAAAACAGTTTCCGCATCCCCGACAGCCGCCGGATAGACCACCTGCCCCTTGCGATCGAACATGAAGGCCACAGACCCCGTCTCGCCGAGATTGCCGCCATTCTTGGAAAATGTCGAACGAATATTCGAAGCCGTGCGGTTGCGATTGTCGGTCATCGCCTCAACAATCACTGCGACCCCTGAGGGCCCATAGCCTTCATAACGAATTTCTTCGTAATTCTCCGCGTCCCCGCCCTGCGACTTCTTGATCGCTCGCTCGATATTCTCTTTGGGCATTGACACGGACTTGGCTTCCTTGACCGCAAGCCGCAGTCTCGGGTTCTTATCCGGGTCAGGATCGCCCATCTTGGCCGCCACCGTGATTTCCTTGGACAATTTCGAAAACAGCTTGGCACGCACCGCGTCCTGACGCCCCTTGCGATGTTGAATATTGGCCCATTTGGAATGACCGGCCATGGGATCCTCCGACGATATTGATGCGACTTTGCGCGTGTCTTAGACCAGCAAAAAGCCGTTGGGCAAGCCCTGCCAATGATTAAACGGAAAAAGCGCCCGCAAATGCAGGCGCTTTCTCAAAAACAGCAATCAGATCAAGCTGCGCGCGACACCAGAACGTCGGAGACCTGTTTCTGTGCCAGAGTCTCATCCCCGCCTGCGACAGCGGCGACTTCGCGAGTCAGTCGTTCCAGTGCAGCTTCATACAGCTGGCGTTCGGAATAGGACTGCTCGCGCTGATCGTCACTACGATGCAGATCTCGCACAACCTCTGCGATCGCCAGCAAATCGCCGGAATTGATCTTCTGTTCATATTCCTGCGCGCGGCGCGACCACATGGCACGCTTCACACGCGCCTTACCCTTCAAGGTTGCAAGCGCCTTGTTAACCAGCTCAGGCGAAGATAGCGACCGCATTCCGACAGTTGTGGCCTTGTTTGTCGGCACCCGCAGGGTCATCTTTTCCTTTTCGAAAGAAATCACGAATAATTCAAGCTTCAGCCCAGCAATTTCCTGTTCTTCGATAGACACGATCTGCCCAACACCATGGGCAGGATACACAACATACTCGTCAGGACGAAACTCGGCTTTCTTCGCTTTGGTCATATACAGTCTTTCCCTTTTTATCCTGACGCGGCAAACACGAATTTTCAGGACGAGTCGCCCTGCTGAAATTCGAAATTTTGCGACAGAAAAACGGCAGTTGGCAGGACTGCCGTTGTGAGCATTGATTTCGGTTTCGATTCTATATCATAAAAATGCCCAGAATCAAAGCGCTTTGCTTAGTGATCTGACAAGTTCTGTACCAACAGGTTAACTTCCCTGCTGGTCCAGTCACCAAATCCAAACGATGCCACCGTCCTGCCGCGTGCCCACGCCTGCCCAAACAATATCCGAAGGCGAGGCCTGTCCAAGCGACGGATATCAGCCCCCTTCGCCAGGGCTTTCGGAAAAGTATTTTTCAAGCTTGCCGGTTTCACCGTCGCGCTTTTCCGCATCCGGAAGTGGATCTTTTTTGGTGATGATGACCGGCCATTGTTCGGAATATTTGCGGTTGAATTCGACCCATTCTTCCATGTCGGGCTCGGTATCCGGGCGGATCGCATCAGCTGGGCATTCCGGCTCACAGACCCCGCAATCAATGCATTCATCGGGATGAATGACCAGCATGTTCTCGCCTTCATAGAAGCAATCTACCGGGCATACCTCGACGCAATCGGTGTATTTGCAAGCGATGCAGTTGTCGATCACCACATATGTCATGAAAACGTCCTTGATGTTGCCAGTAGCGCTTTCCTTCGGCGCTTGTCGCAGGGGACATAATCCAGCCCTTGCGATCAATCAAGCGTATCTGGTGCCGCAGTCGGAAATCGTCGGCGCGCACGTTTGTCGGGCCGCCCTCCGGCCATAGGCACAGGCCGCGAAAGGTCACGCGGTAGCTCTGGGGGCGACAGATCCTCGTAGAGCAGCCGTGCCTCGCTGGCCGGTCCACGCCGGTTCCCAAGAGCAATGATCCGCGCGACGCGCACATGCGCCCCAAGGGCAAAGGTGAGAACATCCCCCACACCGACCCCATAGCCGGGCTTTGCGATCCGCGTCCCGTTGACACGCACTCCAGACCCCTCGACCAGTTTGGCGGCCAGGCTACGCGATTTCACGAAGCGCGCCTGCCACAGCCATTTGTCCAGCCGCAACGTCTCGCGCGGAGCCGTCATGGGGCTCAGTCCTTCAGTTTCAGACCCATCAATGCAGCAGCGAAGGGGTTGTCCGGGTCGATCCGGTCGGGTTTGCGCGACGCCGCAGGTTTTTCGCGCCGCTCATCAGGCGCGTTGCGCTCGCGTGGCTTGGCGTTTTTGGCCTTGCCGCCTTTGGAGCGCGCACGCCCCCCTTCCGGTCGCGCATCAGGCTTGCGCGCGGGTCGCGCATCCCGACGCGGGCGCGGTGCCCAGGTGAAGGTGTAGAACACCTCAAGCGCTTCGGGTTCCGCTGCGACCGGGTCCGCCGCGCCGTCTTGTGCTACGTCACTGACAGAGCCATCGGTGGCGACCATGTCGGAGCCGGCCTCTGGCGTGGGGGCCTGCGCCTCTGGCATTGCACCCTCTTCTGCAGCGCTTTGCACGGCGGGTTTGGGCTTTTCGCGCGTGCCGCGCTCGGCCTTGTAGCCCAGACCTTCCATCATGTCGGCGAATTGTTCCAGCGTGGTGCCAGTGATCGACAGCATGTCAGGGGTCGACTCAAACCCGGCCCGGCTGTCGCAGGCGCGCAGCAGATCGGCCAGACGCTCCAACATGTCGATACGGATGGCACGCGCGCCAGCAGGACGATAGCCCGCCATGATGTAATGATCGGACGGCACTTCGGGAATATGCGGGATCGTGACCAGCCCTGGTGGCGGACTTTCGGGAAATGTATCAAGCCCCTCGGACAGCGACCGCAATACCAGACGCAGCCTTGTCGGCGCCGGTTTCAGCAAAAGCGGCAGGAACACGGTAAACTGGCCGAAACGTACCCCATGTTTGCGCAGCATGCCGCGCGCATCCTGATCGAGTGCCTTCACATCCTGCGCGATACTGTCACGCGGGATCACCCCCATCGCCTCGACCAGCTGAAACGCCACCCCGCGCGCAAGGCCCGAGAGGGTTTCGTCGCGCGACAGGTTCATGAGCGGTTCAAACAATGCGGCGATCTTGCGATCGATGAAGTGCTGCAGACGGCGGCGAACCTTTTCGGTCACGTCATGCCCGGCTTCGTCATCAACAAACACCTGGACCTGTGGGCGCAGAGCGTCATCGCCACGCACCAGCTTGCCAATGGCACTGTCGCCCCACATCAACCCGCCTTGTTCGGTGAAATCGAACTCGGTATCGGGCGCGTTGTAGAATTTATCCGCCCGCAGATGGAACAGCGGCGCGAGGGCTGCCAGCGACGCCTGCCGCAGGGTTTTCGCCTCATCCGCACTGGCCGCCTTGTCGGGGCGGAAGCGGAAGCCTTCCAGCCGTCCGATCAGCTCGCCCTCGACGGTCACTTCGCCCTTGTCGTTCACCTCAGCCACAAGGCTCTCCTTCTGCTTCAACCGGCGCAAGAGCACCGAAGTGCGCCGGTCAACAAATCTTTGCGTCAGCCGCGCATGGAGCGCATCCGACAGTCGGTCTTCTACAGCGCGCGTCGCCTCGCGCCAATGTTTTTCATCATCGACCCAAGCCTTGCGCTGCGCGATATACGTCCATGTGCGAATATAGGCCAGACGTTTCGACAAAGCGTCAATATCGCCCTCGGTGCGGTCAATACGCTTGATGTTGCGCGCCAGCCAACCGGCATCGATCCGCCCGACCCCATGCAGGAATTCGAAAATGCGCCCCAACAGGCCGGCATGTTCCGCCGCCGAGATGCCTCTGAAATCGGGCACGCGGCAGACATCCCACAAAAGCCGCAGATCGCGCGCATCGCGCAGCCGGTCGCGAATGTCGGGCAGCGCAATCAGCGTCTTGAGTGCCAATACATCATCCGCGTCGCGGGCACGCGTCAGCCAATCATTGTTGGTCTGACGTTCCAATGAGGCCACTAAGCGCTCTGGCGTGCCGAATTCTAGCCGGGCATTGCGCCAATGCAGACGTCGCTGTGGGACGAATGTGTGCGATTCGATGGCCGTGACCACCTCATCAGGAAGCGGGCGCGCCTCGCCTGTCACGCCGAAACTGCCATCGCTCTGATAGCGCCCGGCGCGTCCGGCGATCTGGGCCAGCTCATCTGGCTGCAGCCCCCGCATCCGACGACCGTCGAATTTATGCGTCGCCGAAAACGCCACATGCTTGATATCGAGGTTCAGCCCCATCCCAATCGCATCTGTCGCGACCAGATAATCCACATCGCCATTCTGATAGAGATCAACCTGCGCGTTGCGTGTGCGCGGGCTGAGCGCGCCCATGACCACCGCGCAACCGCCCTTCTGGCGACGGATCAGTTCAGCAATCGCATAAACATTCTCCACCGAGAAGCCCACGATGGCACTGCGCGCGGGCATCCGGCTGATCTTGCGTGACCCCGAATAACGCAGCTGCGACATTCGCTCGCGGCGCTGGAAATGCACCCCCGGCACCAGAGCCGCAATCGCGTTGCGCATCGTGTCCGAGCCCATGAAAACAGTTTCATGCAACCCCCGTGCCGACAGCAGCCGATCCGTGAAGACATGCCCGCGATCGGGGTCTGCGCAGAGCTGGATCTCGTCAATCGCCACGAAATCCGCACCGATTTCCAGCGGCATCGCCTCGACTGTGCAGACCCAGTATTGCGTCCGGTCAGGCACGATGCGCTCCTCACCCGTCACCAGCGCCACGCAGTCGGGGCCGCGCAAGGCGCGGATGCGGTCATAGACTTCCCGCGCCAGAAGCCGCAGCGGCAGGCCGATGACGCCTGTGCGATGCGCCAGCATGCGCTCGATAGCATAATGAGTTTTGCCCGTGTTCGTGGGTCCGAGAACCGCCACGGTCCGCGATTGCGCGCGCATGTTCATCCGTCCGAAGTCCCTCTGCGCAACTTGCGGGCTAGAGCGCCGTGCCGTTCAGCCGCCGCTCGAGCCGTTCCAGCGCCGTTCTTACGTCGATGCGATGCGGATGTATAGCATTCGCCGCGCGATAGGCCGCGCGGGCGCGCTCAAACTCGCTCAGATCCTCGAATATTCGGCCCATCCCGGCCAGCGCGGAGAAATGATGCGGGTTGCGCGCCAATGCCTCGGTCAGATCATCAAGCGCGCGACCAAGTTTGCCATCCATGAACCAGGCTGTCGCACGCGCGTGGTAGCCTTCCGCGAAATCGGGGGCATGATCGATAAGCGCGGTGAAATGCTCGATCGCCTCGGCAACTTGCCCGCGCCGCATCGCGTCACGCCCGCGTTGCAGCAGCAGATCTGCACTGGCCGAGCCTGACCGCGACCAGAGCCGGGTAATTTGACGTTCCAGCCGTTGCCAATCGTCCTGATCAGGCTGTTGCAATTCGTCCAGAAGCGGCGCGACACTGCGATCTTCAGTGGCATTCGCCGTGGTGAGCAACAAAAACACCGAAAATGTCGCAACGGCAGGATTGAGAATGCGCATGCGTGCCTCCATAACAGGAATGTAACCTGTCTGCCGGATAATTCCACAACTCCGGCATCACAAAACTGAATCTTGGGAGTCCTGAATGAGCGATATTCTGAACCACGCCATCGCGGCCCTGTCAGCGCGTCTGGGTGACGGATTTGACGGCACGGCGAAATTCACGATCACTGGCGAGGGCCATATCATGGTCGATGATCAAGGCGTGCGCGAAGGCGACGAAGAAGCTGACGTGACGATGATCGCCACAGCAGAAACCTTCCAGGGCATCATGGAAGGCGATGTGAACCCGACCATGGCCTTCATGTCAGGCAAGCTGAAGATCGAGGGCAATATGGGCATGGCGATGAAGCTGGGCTCAGCGCTCAGCGGATGAGACAGGACGCGCCATTCTTTGCCGAAGTCAGCGACGCGCCGCCACCCGAGCGCGTCTGCTGGCTGACAGCACAGGACGGCACGCGCTTGCGGGCAGCTTTCTGGCCTGCGGGACCAAAGGGGATGGTCGCGATCTTTCCCGGGCGCACCGAAGTCATCGAGAAATACGGGCGCGTTGTGCAAGACCTGTCCGCGCAGGGATTCGGGGCCTCCGTGATCGACTGGCGCGGGCAAGGCCTGTCCGACCGGTTGCCCGATACGCCGCTCCGCGGCCATGTCGAGAATTTCGCGCTCTACCAGCAAGATGTTGCAGCCTATCGCACTGCGCTCGACGCAGTCGCGCCCGACATCCCGCGCTTTCTTCTGGCGCATAGCATGGGCGGATGCATCGGACTGCGGGCGCTGATTGATGGTTTTCCCGTCCAAGCCTGCGCTTTCAGTGCTCCGATGTGGGGGCTGCGGCTCTCGCCGCTCATGCAGCGCGCAGTCGCCGCGGTGACCGCTGCACTGGGGGTCGCTGGACGTGATCGGCGCGAGGTTCCCGGTGCGGGCGTTGAATTTCGACTTTGGGAAAACCCGTTCGATCGCAACGAATTCACGCAAGATCGCGACAGCTACGCTTACATGCAGCGTCAGGTCCAGGCCCATCCGGAATTGCGCCTTGGCGCCCCAAGCCTGCGCTGGCTTGTCGCAGCACTTGCTGAAACGCGCAGGCTCGCCGCCTTGCCTGCACCGACATTGCCTGCCTATTGCGGCCTCGGCACGCGCGAGACACTGGTCACGCCCGATGCGATCGAACTGCGAATGTCAAAATGGACAGCGGGCAGACTGGAAATCTTCGACGGGGGATTGCATGAACTGCTGATGGAAACACCACGCATCCGCTCGGCTTTCCTGAATGCGACCGTCGCGCTTTTCCAAGCGCAACACACCGGATAGGACACTTTCATGACGCTGACCATCTACGGGATAAAGACCTGCGACACATGCCGGAAGGCATTGAAAAGCTTGGTCGAAGCAGAGTTTCATGATGTCAGGACGACACCTCTGAGCGCCGATGAACGCGCAAGGTTCCTTGCGGCTTTTGGCGACAGTCTGATCAACCGTGCCTCGACCACATGGCGCAATCTGTCCGAAGCAGAGCGCGCAGACTCTGCCGACACCTTGCTGGCGCAATATCCAACACTGATGAAGCGCCCAGTGATCCAGAAAGGCGATGCACTCTATCTGGGTTGGAAAGCCGACGTTCAGCAGGCTTTAGGTGTGTTGTGACGTATATTCAGCTGCCGCGCGCGGCTCGGGCGCGCGGCAGCGGGCTGTCCGGTCAGAGCAGCTTGAGATCGCTGGCCGATTCGCGACCGTCGCGACCGGCGCGGAGTTCGTATTCGACTTTCTGATCATCCGCCAGCCCTGTCAGGCCAGCGCGTTCCACAGCGGATATGTGGACGAAAACATCCTTACCGCCCCCTTCAGGCGCGATAAAACCAAAACCTTTTGTGGTGTTGAACCATTTCACGGTGCCTGTCGGCATCGGTCTTCTCCTCGGTTTGCATTACCCCCGGCACATATGAGACGGGGTCGTTCAGCAGGTCTTCCTTGGCCGGCTGTGCAAACAGAGGCGGTCGTAGAAAATCTGTCATCCCACACGCAATCGTGCCACAGCCTGTATAAAAGGCAAGTACTTTGCGCCTGCAGCATCACAACTTGCGGGATTTGCACAGGAAGTCACTGCGCACGCTGCCAGTTTTTCAATCCGAACACTGCAAAAGCACGCTTCAAGCCCTTGCTCCGTCCGTACAGAACCACGAATCGGGCAATGTCTTTGCAATCACTCCTTGACATATTCTCCGATCCACCACATCTGAAAGAAATCTGCGACAGTGCCGCGTGAGCACATCCTCCGTCGCCGCCAGGGCGTCAGGCCCGAATTTTGCTTCCCGACATCACGCGTGGGGGGCGGTGCATGTGAAAATGCGCCCCCAAACCCGCCCCTGGATTGGCCAGGGGCCTATCGCCTGTTGCGACAGGCCGTGAGAGGACTGACTTTGACTGATTTTACCATGTTCGGGCTGCGCCCGGTTCTGATGACCGGACTGGAAGCACAAGGCTTCGCCACCCCGACCCCGATCCAATCCCGCGCGATCCCGGTGATCATGCAGGGCCGCGACATTCTGGGATTGGCCCAGACCGGCACTGGCAAGACGCTGGCCTTTGGCCTGCCGATCATGCACGCGCTGCTCGGCGCCGAGCGCCCTGCCCCGAAGACGACGCAGGCGCTGATCCTTGCACCGACGCGCGAGCTGGTCACCCAGATTGCGACGACGCTCGACAATTTCGCGCGCAAGACGCCGCTTAAGGTACAGCGTGTTGTCGGTGGCGCAGGCATGCAGCCGCAAATTCAGAAACTGGCCAAGGGGTGCGATATTCTTGTCGCGACACCCGGACGGCTGCTCGATCTGCTGGAGCGCCGCGCCCTGACGCTGTCGCAAACGCAGATGCTGGTGCTCGATGAGGCTGATCAGATGCTCGATCTGGGCTTCATCCACGCCCTGCGCAAAATCGCCGGTCTGCTGCCCAAGAATCGTCAGACGATGATGTTTTCGGCAACGATGAACAAGCAGATGAACGAAATCGCCAGCGCCTATCTCGACCGGCCCGAACGCATTCAGGTTGATGCGCCCGGCAAACCTGCCGACAAGATCGACCAATCGGTCCATTATGTGCCCCAGGGCGACAAGGCGCGGCTGCTCGAAGGCTATCTGAAAGCGCATATGTCCGAACTGGCGCTGGTCTTTGCGCGCACCAAACATGGTGCGGAAAAGCTGATGAAGCTGTTGACCGCCTGGGGCATCGATGCGGGCTCGATCCATGGCAACAAATCGCAGGCGCAGCGCGAACGCACTTTGCAGGCTTTCCGCGAGGGGCGTCTGAAAGTGCTGGTCGCGACGGATGTCGCCGCTCGCGGGATCGACATTCCCGACGTGCGACATGTCTATAATTATGAGCTGCCCGAAGTCCCCGAAAACTATGTGCACCGCATCGGACGCACCGCGCGTGCTGGCGCCTCGGGCCGCGCCATTGCGTTTTGCGCGCCTGCCGAGATGGGAGATCTGCAAAACATCGAGCGGCTGATGAAACGTGAACTGACCGTCGCAGGCGGCAGCCCCTGGCCCGACGAAATGGCCGGTGCCGCACGCGCGGCTGCGCGCAAGCGCGGGCCAGGACGCGGCGCCCCGCGCCCAGCGAAAGCCGGACAACACCCGCACCCGGCACGCGCGCGCTCGGGCAGTGGCAAACCCGGTGATGCAACCCGCCGCGGGCCCGGCAAGACCAGCGGCAAACCCCGCACGCGCAAATCAGCATGAAAAAAGGGGCGCTCAAGGGCGCCCCTTTCAGAATCCTGAGCGCAGTCACCACAGCTCACAGATTGCGACATACGCCTATTCTGCTGCCAAAGGCTGCGAAACAGGCTCGACCCGGACTGCTGCGAATTTGAATTCCGGGATCTTGCCGTAAGGATCCAGCGCCGGATTGGTCAGGATATTTGCCGCTGCCTCAACAAAAGCGAAAGGCAAAAAGACCATATCAGGACTGACCGCACGATCTTCGCGCGCCATCACTGTGATCGTGCCGCGCCGCGTGGTCAGGCGCACCATATCGCCCGCCTCCACCCCGAGACGGCGCAGCGTGGAGGGGTGCAACGAACAATTCGCTTCCGGCTCCACTGCGTCGAGCACGCGCGCGCGCCGCGTCATCGCCCCTGTATGCCAATGCTCGAGTTGCCGCCCGGTGGTCAGCACCATCGGATAGTCGGCATCGGGCAATTCGTCAGGGGCAATCACTTGCGCCGGGGCAAACCGCGCCCGTCCTCCAGCGCGTGGGAAGGAATCGGCGAAGACAATGGACTGTCCGGGATCCTCTGGCGAGAGTGACGGATAGGTAACCGCCCCCTCCTGTTCAAGCCGCGCCCAGGTAATATTGTTCAAACTTGGCATGCCCAGCTTCATTTCCGCAAAGATCTCGCGCGGATGGGCATACTGCCAATCCAGTCCAAGGCGTCGGGCGAGCGCCACTGTGATCGCCCAATCCTCTCGCGCCTGCCCCGGCGGCGGGACGGCGGGACGCCCCATCTGGACCTGTCGGTTGGTATTTGTGACCGTTCCGCATTTCTCAAAAAAGGCCGCAGCAGGCAGAATGACATCGGCGAAATTCGCGGTTTCGGTCAGGAAGATATCCTGCACCACCAGATGGTCCAGCTTGGCCAGCGCCTCGCGGGCATGGGCCACGTCCGGGTCGGACATGGCCGGATTCTCGCCAAGAATATACATACCCCGAATGTCGCCCGCATGGACTGCATCCAGAATTTCCGTGACGGTCAGACCCGGCTTCTCCGAGATATCCGCCCCCCAAAGCCGTGCGAATGCAGCGCGCGAAGAGTTATCCGTAACACGTTGATAATCTGGAAGGAACATCGGGATGAGGCCCGCATCGGACGCGCCCTGAACATTGTTCTGGCCCCGCAGCGGATGTAGCCCGGTGCCAGGACGACCGACCTGCCCACACATCAGCGCAAGGCTGATCAGACAGCGCGAATTGTCGGTCCCGTGGATATGCTGGCTGACCCCCATTCCCCAGAAGATCATGCCCGCCCGCGCGCCTGCGAAATCGCGTGCAACGGCGCGCAGAGTCTCGGCCGGGATACCGCAAATGGGAGCCATTTTCTCGGGCGAGAAATCAGCGAGATGGGCGCGCATCGCCTCCCAATTCTCGGTCATTGCCTGAATATATTGGGTGTCGCACAGTCCTTCTTCGACGATCACATGCATGATCGCATTGAGCATCGAGACATCCGCGCCGGGCTTGAATTGCAACATATGCGTCGCGAACCGCTTGAGCGCATGTCCGCGCGGATCCATTACGATCAGCTTGCCCCCGCGCTTCGCAAACTGCTTGAAGAAAGTGGCCGCAACCGGATGATTTTCAACCGGATTGGCGCCAATCACGATGGCGACATCGGCGTTCTCGATCTCGTTGAAGGTCGCGGTCACAGCGCCCGAGCCTACATTTTCCATCAGCGCCGCGACCGATGAGGCATGGCAAAGCCGCGTGCAATGATCGACATTGTTATGGCCGAAGCCTTCGCGGATCAGCCGCTGGAAAAGATAGGCTTCCTCATTGGTGCATTTCGCGCTGCCAAAGCCCGCGACGCTCGCCCCGCCATGCGCATCGCGCAAACCCCCGAGGCCCTTGGCCGCCGCATCCAGCGCCTCGTCCCAGCTCGCCTCGCGGAAGACCTCTGTCCAATTGCCGGGATCGACATTCAGCCCCTTCGCCGCACCCTCGCGCCGGATCAGCGGCACTGTCAGGCGATGCGGATGGTGGATATAGTCGAACCCGAAGCGCCCCTTGACGCAAAGCCGTCCCTCATTGGCCGGGCCGTTGATGCCATCAACCGCCACCACCTTGTCCTCACGGACCTTCAGGCTGACCTGACACCCGACCCCGCAGAAGGGACAGACCGAAGCGACTTGACGATCAAACGCGCGGCTGCTGCCTTGTTCCTCTGCATCCATCAGGCTCGCAGGCATCAGCGCCCCCGTGGGGCAAGCCTGCACGCATTCTCCACAGGCCACGCAGGAACTTTCGCCCATCGGGTCGTCAAAATCGAAGACCGGATAGGCATCATGCCCGCGCCCCGCCATACCGATCACATCATTGACCTGCACCTCACGACATGCACGCACACAAAGCCCGCATTGGATACAGGCATCGAGATTGACGCGCATTGCGACATGACTGTCATCAAGCAGCGGGATGCGCTCGGGTTCCAGCGTCGGATAGCGGCTCTCCGTGACGCCATTGGCGTCGGCCATGTCCCAGAGATGACTGTCACGGTCATGGCTCGCAGCGCGTTCAGGCTGATCGGCCAGCAACAACTCGATCACCGCCTTGCGCGCCGTTTTCGCGCGTTGGCTCTCGGTATGCACCACCATCCCCTCTGCGGGTTCGCGGATGCAGGACGCCGCGAGCGTGCGCTCGCCCTCGATCTCGACCACACAGGCGCGGCAATTACCGTCAGGGCGGTAGCCAGGTGCGGGCTTGTGGCACAGATGCGGGATCACAAGCCCCCGGCCATTTGCGACTTCCCAGATCGTCTGACCGGGCGCGGCTTCGACCTCACGGCCGTCAAGCGTGAAACGGACCGGTGCGCTCATGACAACGGCCCTCCAGCCTGGACACCCAAGCGGGCGCGCGCGGGTGGGTGGGTGGGGCGTGTGCCCGCTTGGGTGTCCGGGCTG
>SKIM01000308.1 GCA_007116445.1 Natronohydrobacter sp. | reverse complement strand
GGCACGCCATGTTCCTGCCCGATGCGGGCGAGCGCCGAGGTGTCCTTGGGAAAGCACGAGCCGCCATAGCCCGGCCCCGCATGCAGGAACTTGTTGCCGATGCGCCCGTCCAGCCCCATGCGCGAGCGGCATTCTGGGCGATCATCAGGCGGCGCTCTCCCTTGCTCGTTCCAGAACTGATGGATCACCCAGACATGCCCGAAAGCCTTGGAACTGTCGAATTTCGGGGGCTCGGGCAGCGTTTCCGGCCGACCAATTGCGCGCTGAAAGCCATGGATCAGAGCTGACAGGTCTTTTTCACCCATCTTGTCCAGTTGGCCCAGATTGGCGATGACTTTTTGCTTCACACGCCCGGCCTCGTCGCGCTCGCCCTCGACGATTGACAGGTTGCTGCGGTTGCCTGATTGCGAGACGCGCACATGCATGTCACGACAATATATCGCTCAGTATCATATTTCAGTTATCAGGGCGCTTATGAGGTGACACTACAGGACTTGAGTGAAGCTGACCCCAAAACAAACTTTATTTCAGTGCCTAAGCCTGCAAATTCAGCCAGAATCCCAGACCCAGGTGTTGAAATTGGAGGGGATTGCTCCGTTAGATTGACTGCAAGGAAAATGCCACTGGTGACCTGCCGGACCGCATCCGCGCTACTGGTCGCGCGGAAAGACGCGGGTCAATAACGCTTTGAGTTGCTCAAAGCGAATTGGCTTCGACAATGTGTCCTCGAACCCCGCGCCGCCATAGAGTGCGATCTGATCTGTCATGACATTGGCTGTAACGGCAATGGCGACGGGGCTTGGACGTTGCGACGCCGCAGCTTCGGTTCGGATCACGCGCAACGCCTCAAGACCATCCATGACCGGCATGGAAATATCAAAGAGCAAAAGGTCGAAATCTGCCTCGCGCCACAACTCGCAAGCCTCGCGCCCGTTCGACGCAAATGCGACGCTGGCGCCAAGTTTGTTCAGCATGGCGGACAAGATCTTGCGATTGGTGGCAACATCATCGGCAACCAGCACCCTGTACCCGTGCAGGCAGTCGGCACCGTCAGGTGATATTACCTTTGGCGCGGACATGTGCGGCGGGTCATCAGAAACGGGAATGGGGATGCGCACCTGAATCTTCGTGCCGTTGCCGGGGGCGCTCTGGATGGTGATTTCACCGCTCATGAGATCCAGCAGCTTGCGAACGATCGTCAGACCCAGGCCCGATCCCCCGAAGCGCCGCGTCGTTCCGGCATCGGCCTGCTCGAAGGCATCGAAGGCATTGGCGAGCTGGTCTTCCGACATGCCAATGCCGGTATCGGTGATCGTGAAGCTGACACAGCTCGGGTCTGCGGCATTGGCGTCAAGCGTGACACTGCCTGCTTGGGTGAATTTGACAGCGTTGCCCAGCAGGTTGTGCAGCACCTGCACGATCCGCGCGAAATCACCGACGCGCGAAGATATGCCTTCGGGGGCCGTCCGAACCTGAAACACGACGCCTTTGGCACAAGCGCTGGTTCGGTGCAGGGCGCAGACACGCGCGACAAGGTCATCAAGATCGAACCAGTTCGTGATCAGCGCCAGCTTCCCGGCCTCGACCTTCGCCAGATCAAGAATGTCGTTGAGCAGATCCAACAAGCCCCAGCCCGATTCGCGCAAGGTGGCCAGCATTGCAGCCTGATCGGCATCCAGCCCAGTTTCTGCCAGCAGATCTGCGATGCCCAGAACACCATTGAGCGGGGTGCGGATTTCATGGCTCATATTGGCCAGAAATTCGGATTTGGCCCTGTTGGCGGCCTCGGCGGCTTCGCGGGCCCGCGTGATTTCGGTGATGTCCACACGCAGTCCGACCCGGCCGCCGTCATGGGTCGGGTGTTCAAGGATCTGAAGAACAGTGCCGTCTGCAAGTCTGTTCACCATCGGTTGCGCTGCCCGGAAGGCTGCGAGCCGCTGCTGAAGCCACTCCTCTTCACGGCCGGCTGCATCGGGATAACACCCGTTCGCGATGCCTGATCGCAAGATATCCTCAAACCGCGCGCCCTGGACGATCGCTGCTGCGTTTGTCGGATGCAGTGCACGATACCGCCGATTTGCCAGCACCAGACGTTCCTGCGCGTCGTAATGGACGAAACCGTCGCTCAGCGAGTCAACGGCAGAAACCAGCCGCGCTTGTCCTGCGTGCCATGCCAGCGCCGCAGCGTAATTGTTGGCCGCCGTCATCAGCGCATTTGCAACAGCAGGCGACCATCCGCGATTGGGGTGACCCGTGTCCGGCCTGCAGATATCGAAGCCCAGTAATCCGACACAGCGACCTTCGGTGAGCACGGGAAAGACGCAGATGGCGTGGATCTGCTGTGGCAACAGATGCTCACGTTCGCGCTCTGTCATCTGCTCGGGCGACCCCAGAATGACAGGTTGGCCTTGCGCAAAGCGTGACGCCCAGCGTTCGCGACCGAACTCCAGCAAATCGGCACCTTGTAAATCGGGATTGTCGATCTGCGGGGGGACACCCTCGCGGCACCACTCGAAATCCAGCGAGATCCTCCAGTCCGCATCCGGGTCATCAGTTGCGACCGGAGGATCAAGCCGGAACGCATAGGCGCGGTCAACATGGGCCGCGCGACCAATGTCTTCCAGCAACGTGTTGCGCGCCTCTACGATGTCTTCGGTCTGCAACAGACGCTGAGAAAAGGCGGCCACCGCGGCCATGATATCGTTCTGGCGCTTATATGCGGTGATGTCCGTTTCAACTGCGATAAAGCCAATATGCGCCCCGTCGGAATTGAAGCGCGGCTGGACTTCCAGCCGCAACCAGTATTCCTCGCCGGCGCGGTTGCAGTTCAGGATGTCGGCCTCGACCGGTTTTGCAGCCTGCAGGGCCCGCGCGATCCGGGCAATGGTGTCGGGATCCGTCCTCGGGCTTTGCAGAAAACTGCCGGGTACGCGGCCGCGCACCTCTTCCAGTTGCCAGCCAGTCCGCGCCTCGAAGGCGGGATTGACCCACTCGATGCGTCGTTCGCAGTCCGTGATGACCACCAGATTTCTAGTATGCCTGGCGACATCACCCAACCGTTCCAGTTCCAGGCGCTGCGCGCGTTCCTCGGTGATATCCTCCACCAGGCTCCAGGTCAGATCCTGCCCGTCGCGCCCGCGGACCCGCACGCCGCGCAACCGCACGGGACAGAGCGTTCCGTCGCGGCGCAGGCATGTGGCTTCGAACGGGCCGTAGCGTCCACTCTCCTCAAGAGCGGCTGCTTCCTGCGTCTGGCTGGGGGCGCTTTCGACTGTCGAGACATCCCAGTAGCTGAGTTTCAGCAACTCGTCGCGGCTGTAGCCTGTGATGGCCAGTTGCGCAGGGTTCGCGTCCAGAAAGGCGCCTGTTCTGGTATCGGTCAGGGTGATCCCTATGGGCGACAGTTCGACCAGCGCGGAATAAAGTGCCTCGCGGGCGCTCAACTTGGTTTCGGCCTCAACCTGCTCGGTGATGTCGCGGATCACGAAAACATAGCCTGGCGCTTCGCCGGGCGTGGGCGCGGGACGTCGTGCGGCCGAGGCCTCATACCACGCGATCCGGTCGGGCAAATCCCAGCGATAGCGCAGTCCGCTGACCGAGCCCTCTTTCGCCGCAGTCTCCATCGCCTTGCGGGCCGTTGCAACGAACTCGGCTGGCATGACGT
>SKIM01000332.1 GCA_007116445.1 Natronohydrobacter sp. | reverse complement strand
TGTAGCGCAGATGGCGCAGCACCCATTCGGGCAAGTCCCGGTTGCCGATGATGCCCAGAAAGGACAGCCGCAGCGCGTAGGAGCCAAGCCCCAGCCCGAAGATGATGATCCAGATCTGCGCATCCGTGAAGCTCATGCGCGTGCTCCCATGCGGCGTTCGACCTCGGCCCCTGCCATCATCGCAAGCACCGCCGCGACGAGAAGGCCCGTGTTATAAGGCAGAAAGGCAAAGACAAGCACGCCCAGAATCGACACCATCGCCGCTGTGACATGGGCGAGGCTGCGCAGCATCGGCACGATCAGCGCCAGAAACGTGATCGGCACTGCGAAATCAATGGGCAATCCGACCGGGATCGCGGTTCCCAGCACCGCACCACCCCATGTCGCCAGATACCACAAGGGCGCGAGCGGCGTCACGACGCCCATGTAAAAGGCCATCTTCTGCCCAGGCGTCATCGCCGGGGTCTGGTCGTATTTCAGGATCGAGACAGCATAGGCCTGATCGACCATGAAATAAGACACAAAGGCGCGTTTCCACCATGAAATCGGCCCCAGATGTGGCGCGAGTGACGCCGAATACATCGCCATGCGCAAATTGACCGCCAGCGCGGCGGTCAGCACGATCAGCACCGGCGCATTTTCGAGCATCATCTGGACGGCCACGAATTGCGCAGCGCCCGCGATGACCATGATCGAAAAGCCCATGACTTGCGCCAGGTTCAGCCCCGCTTCCGTCGCGACCACGCCAAAGACCGCGCCGAAAGGGATGATCACCAGAACATGCGGCAGTGCATCGCGGACACCTTGCCAATAGGCCGGGGGCAGGGACATGGGCGGGGGCCTTTCTGTCAGGGCACATGGGCGGGCTTCAGGGACAAGAGGTGCCCCTTGCTCTGTTCACATGTGAAATGTGTAGCGTCAGGCCGCAGGGCTCGCAAGGGCAGGCCTAACCGGGCAGGGTTCAGGTCGAAAAGATGCCAGTGACCCGGCCTAGAAGCATGAAGGCGCGCGCAGATCGGGTTTGGGCCAGTGCCGTGATCTGGCTGTCATCAGCGTTCTGGGCAAATTGCGCGAAAACCCGGTCAAATTCGCGCAGGAACTGATGCGCGGCGACCCGAAACTGCGGATCTGCCCGCATCCGGGCCAGAGTAAGCGCCAGACAAGCGCGATCATGCACACCGCCAAGCGCCGAAATCGCCGCGCCGCGCGTGCCTTCGGCAAAGGCGCGCCAGATTTCCGGGCGGGCACGGTCGGGCTGCAGGTCATCCATATAGATGCCATCCTGCGACAACTGGCTGAGCACATCCTGCGCGGCCTCGATCAGGGGCGCGAGGCGGGGATTGGCCAGGGCGCGGCGGGTTGTCTCGAAACCCGCAGTGTCATGTTCGTCCTGCGGAAAATGCAGCGCGCGGATCAGATCCTGCGCAGGCGGCAACGCCTCTGCGGCCGCGAGCTGCGGCGCGAGATGCAGGCTCGATTGCGCGCCATTGGCTGCATCCTGCGACACGCGATGGCGCTGGGACAGAAATAACAGCCCCGCCGAGGCCGCCGGGGGCGCGTCCGCGGCCGGTGCGTCCTGCGGCTGCGATGGCGCTGCGGCGGCGGCCAGCCGGTCGATTGCGTCTCGCATCGCCTCGATCGCGCTTGTCTGCGCGTGTATGTCCGCGCTCAAGCTCCGCATCGCCGCCGCGAGCATCAGCGCCAAGGTGATCAGCGCGGCGGGCGTGAAACAGGCCAGCCCGAAAATCACCAGCGCCTCAGGCGCCAGGGCGGCGCCTCGGGTCAGTGCGGCAAATGTCAGCCCTGCCACGATCCAGACCAGCAGCGCCATCATGCGCCCGATATGCGGGTCGATGCCGCGCGGCTGTCTGGACGGGTTGGCAGGATCCTGGGGCATGTCAGCAATAGCGGATGGACAGGATCTCGTAGCTGCGCGATCCACCAGGGGTCTTGACCTCGACGCTGTCGCCCTCGTCCTTGCCGATCAGCGCGCGCGCCAGCGGGGATTTCAGGTTCAACAGCCCTTTTTCAAGATCGGCTTCCGGCTCGCCCACGATCTGATAGGTGCGCTCCTCATCCGTGTCTTCATCCACCAGCGTGACTGTCGCGCCGAATTTCACCGAGCCTGACAGCTTTGCGGGGTCGATCACTTCGGCGCGCGACAGGATCGATTCGAGCTCCTTGATGCGGCCCTCGATGAAGCTCTGCTTTTCGCGCGCCGCGTGATATTCGGCATTTTCCGACAGGTCACCATGTTCGCGCGCCTCGGCGATGGCGCGGATGATCGCAGGGCGCTCGACGCTTTTGAGCGTCTTGAGCTCTGCATCCAGCAGTTGCTGACCAGCGCGTGTCAGGGGGTGCTTTTCCATGTCTCGTCCCTACATATGAAAAAAACCGCCCGCGGCAGGGCCGGGGCTGTCCTCTGGTGTCAGCCCTCATCTGAGCGCAGCTGTCGCGAGATTGCAAGAGGAATGACGCTTGCGCGAGGGCCGTGGCGCGATGTCGCGTTTCCATTGACCATACCGACATGGCTGCGTATCTGTGGGCGAAAGATTATGTCGCGACACCTGTCGCACGCGCAACTACAGGAGCCGCAATGTCCGCAATTGAACGCGAAGCCATGGAATATGATGTCGTGATCGTCGGTGCCGGTCCCGCTGGTCTGTCAGCGGCGATCCGCCTCAAGCAGCTTGACGCTGATCTCAGTGTCGTGGTGCTGGAAAAGGGATCGGAAGTGGGAGCACATATCCTGTCGGGCGCAGTGCTGGACCCGTGCGGGCTGGATGCTCTGATGCCTGACTGGAAAGAGCGCGGCGCGCCGATCCAGGTCAAGGTCAAGCGCGACAATTTCTACATGCTGGGCGAAGCGGGGCAGTTGCGCATCCCCAACTTGCCGATGCCGCCGCTGATGAACAATCACGGCAATTACATCGTGTCGATGGGCAATGTCTGCCGCTGGATGGCTGAACAGGCCGAAGCGCTGGGCGTCGAGATCTTCCCCGGCATGTCCTGTTCCGAACTCGTCTATGAGGGCGACCGCGTGAAGGGCGTCGTGGCCGGCGAATTCGGCAAGAACCCCGACGGCACACCGGGCGACGGCTATGAGCCGGGGATGGAGCTGCATGGCAAATATGTGCTGCTCTCCGAGGGCGTGCGCGGCTCGCTGTCGAAAGAGGTGATCGCGAAATACGACCTCTCGAAAGGCCATGAACCGCAGAAATTCGGCCTCGGCATGAAGGAAATCTGGGAAATCGATCCTGAAAAGCACCGCGAAGGCACGGTCACCCACACGATGGGCTGGCCACTGGGCAGCAACGCGGGCGGCGGCAGCTTCATCTACCATGCAGAGAACAATCAGGTCTATCTCGGCTTCGTCGTGCATCTGAATTACGAGAACCCCTATCTGTCGCCCTATCAGGAATTCCAGCGCTTCAAGCATCATCCGATGGTGGTCGAGCTGCTCAAGGGCGCAAAGCGCGTGGCCTACGGGGCGCGCGCGATCTCGGAAGGGGGCTACCAGTCGATCCCGAAAGTGGTCTTCCCCGGTGGCGCGCTTCTGGGCTGTTCGGCAGGGCTGGTGAACGTGCCGCGCATCAAGGGCAATCACAACGCCATGCTGTCGGGCAAGGCTGCGGCCGAGGCTGCGTTTGCCGCGATCAAGGACGGGCGCGCGGGCGATGAGCTGA
>SKIM01000164.1 GCA_007116445.1 Natronohydrobacter sp. | reverse complement strand
TCTGGCGCCGCAAGGCGTGGGGGTTCAAGTCCCTCCACCCGCACCATATTTTCTGATCCGGCTCATAATCCGGTCAGTATGCTGGGGTCGAACATGGGAAAGCTGACCCCCAGTGCCCAAGCCAGCACCAGCCCAAGCCCTAGTCCGCCTGCAGCAGGCTGCCCTGTGCGGCGGCCGACCCAACCTGACATCGTGCCGAAAAGCAGAAAGAACAGCACAATCACCGGCAAGATGATCAGCAGAAAGAACAGAGCCTCGAAATTCAGCGCGACGGCAAGGCCGAGCGAAGCCAGAACGGCCGTGCGCACAACGATCACGCGGCCAAATCCGGCGCGGCCGCCTTGGGTCAGGATGCCATCAGCGAGCATGAAGGGCACAGCACCCAGCGCCAGCGCGGCAATGATGCCCAGGCGCCCGGCATGCGGCACGAAAGAGGCTACATAGCGATCGAGGACGCCGCCCAGAACGAGGATGCCGAAGCCCACAACGCCCAGCGCAATCGCAAGACTTCGGGCTGGAAACTGGCCGCGCAACTGGCCCCAGACGGCAAGCAATGCCAGTGTGATGGCGCCATATAGCCCCAGGTGCAGCGCCAGATAATCCGCGACAAGCACCGGCAACAATCGGATATCGAAGGGCGCGAGGATCAGCGGTGTCGCAAGCGCCGGCGCGAGTGCGACGACCGCGACGCGTGCGCGCGTCAGCGGAGCGGACGGGGCAGGGGGATGCGCGGGCAACATGCGCGCCAGTGGCCAGGCGAGCGCAACTGTTGATAGTAAAAGCAGCATGATCCAGCCGCCCCGCCACGGGATCGGTGCGGTGCTCTCGCGCTCGAAGCTGGCATCAAGCCAGTCGCGCGCAGCTTCCAGCGCAGTCGGGGAGTAGAGCACGCTCACATGCTCGACGCCGGGGGCGATCACGGCGCGCCGCCCGGTCCCTTGCGCCGGATCGCCGAGGATCTGGCCGGGCTGTGCGTCGGGGTCGGACAGCTGCGCGGCCTTCAGCGCTTCCTCGGCCAGTCGCCCCTCCCATGCGCCTGCAATGACCAGAAGATTGCGCGGATCAGTGGCGCTCACGGCCTCGCTGAACATCGAAATGGCAATCACGGCATCGGTGGACGGGGCTTCGAGCGCCTGACGCACGACGATATCAGAGGCCATGGAGTGGCCGAGATAGGCCAGCCGCCCATCGGCGCGGGGATGGGCGAGGGCGGCTGCCGCGACCCGGCCTGCTTCATTCATCAAGAGCCGGGTGGTGCCTTCGATCGTGCTGACATCGCCCGACATGGGGCGGGGATTGCGACCATGCCCTTCGAAATCGAAACTGGCTACGAGATAACCCGCCTGCGCGAGGACAAGGGCGAAGGGTTCCATCAGTTGACGCGACCCCGCGAAACCATGCGCGATGACAATGACGGGGGCCGGTCCGCCATCTTTGTGCAGATACAGTGTGGCCGGGGTTGTTCCAGTGCCGACGAGCGGTGCGATCGACAGGCCCTCGCGTTCGGTTTCCAGCTGCCAGATCGACAGCAGCATCAGGGCAAGGGCGAAAAGGGCTGTGATGATGCGCATGGGGCCTCTGCGTTGGGTCCAGCGTAAGATGGGGGCGTTTTTGCGCGAGGGAAAGCGCCAAATCATCGCATCGCACAGGGGGGCGGCTCCAGAATCAGGGTTGATACTGCAGGCCACCCACCTTAGGAAGGCGCTGATTCAATCAGGCCGCCTTGTGCGGCCTGTCATACATGCGAGGATGCTTATGCAAGTCACCGAAACCCTGAACGAGGGCCTGAAGCGCGGCTATACCATCACGGTCACGGCCGATGAACTGGCCGCCAAGGTCGACGAAAAACTGGTCGAGGCGCAACCTGAAATCGAGATGAAGGGCTTCCGCAAGGGCAAGGTGCCGATGGCGCTCTTGAAAAAGCAATACGGCCAGCGGCTGCTGGGCGAGGCCATGCAGGACGCGGTTGACAGTGCGATGAACAAGCATTTCGAAGACAGCGGTGATCGCCCGGCGCTGCAGCCGGAAGTCAAGATGACCAATGATGACTGGAAAGAAGGCGATGATGTGGTCGTGGCGCTGAATTACGAGGCCCTTCCGGTCATCGAGATGCCCGATTTCTCTGGCATCACGCTGGAGAAGCTGGTGGTCAAGGCCGATGACGCGGCCGTCCAGGAAGCGCTCGAAAACCTTGCCAAGAACGCGCAGAATTTCGACGATAAGGATGGTGCTGCGGAAAATGGCGACCAGGTTACGATGGGCTTTATCGGTAAGATCGACGGTGAAGCTTTCGATGGTGGCGCGGCGGAGGATTTCCCGCTGGTTCTTGGCTCGGGGCAGTTCATTCCCGGCTTCGAGGAACAGCTTGTCGGCGTCAAGGCAGGCGATGAGAAAGCCGTGACTGTCAGCTTCCCCGCGGATTACGGTGCGGAGCATCTGGCAGGCAAGGAAGCGGTCTTCGACTGCACCATCAAGGCTGTGAAAGCGCCGGGCGAAGCCAAGATCGACGATGAACTGGCGAAACAATATGGTGTCGAAAGCCTCGACGCGTTGACAGGTCAGATCCGTGAGCGTTTGGAAGCCGAATATGGTCAGGCTTCGCGCGCGATCCTCAAGCGTGGGTTGCTGGATGCGCTGGATAGCCAGGTCAATTTTGATCTGCCGCCCTCGCTGGTCGAGGCGGAGAGCAAGCAGATCGCGCATCAGCTCTGGCATGACGCGCAGGAAAATGTTGATCAGAACGACCATAACCACGAAGAGATCGAGACGACCGAAGAGAGTGACAAGCTCGCATTGCGCCGCGTGAAGCTGGGTCTGCTGCTGGCCGAGATCGGTCAGAAGGCTGAGGTGACAGTATCGGATCAGGAAATGACGCAGGCGGTGATCGCGCAGGCGCGTCAGTATCCGGGGCAGGAGCGTGCTTTTTTTGAATTCGTGCAGAAGAATCCGCAGATGCAGCAGCAATTGCGCGCGCCTATTTTCGAGGACAAGGTCGTCGATCACATCATCGAACAGATCACAGTGACCGAAAAAGAGATCAGCAAGGACGATCTCCAGAAGGCGATTGAAGCTTTGGAAAACGAAGCGTGATCCGCGGTTTCACCGTTTGACCAAATTGAGAAGGGCGGCCCGGTGGGCCGCCCTTCATTCCTTTTCGAGGGGTTGACCCGCGAGGCGCTTACGCGCCGCGGGCCAAAGCGGCGACGCCTGTGCGTGCAACTTCCAGCAGACCCAGCGGGCGCATCAGTTCGGCAAACGCATCAACTTTCTCGGGTGTGCCGGTCATCTCGAAAACGAAGCTTTCCAGCGTGGAGTCGACGACATTGGCGCGGAAAATCTCGGCCAGACGCAGCGCTTCGATACGGTGTTCGCCCTTGCCCTTGACCTTGAAGAGGGCCAGTTCGCGCTGCACGGAAGGGCCTTCGACGGTCAGGTCATTGACCGCATGGACGATCACCATACGCTCCAGCTGCGCCTTGATCTGGGTGATTACTTGCGGCGTGCCGCTGGTGACGATGGTGATGCGCGAGCGGTGGCCGAGATGGTCGACCTCGGCCACAGTAAGGCTGTCGATATTGTAGCCTCGGGCCGAAAACAGGCCGATCACGCGGGCGAGCACCCCCGCTTCGTTATCGACAATCACGGCGAGCGTATGGGTTTCGATCACATCGGCATTCGGGTCGCGCAGGTCATAGGCGGAATGCTTGGACG
>SKIM01000270.1 GCA_007116445.1 Natronohydrobacter sp. | reverse complement strand
AGCCCAGAGTGGTGCCGTGATGGCCGGTGCCGAAAGCCATCGACGCTTCGATCAGCAGCCCCACGCGCCCCTCGGGCAGCTTGTCGGCATCGTGACTGCCATACACGAAAAACCGCCCCGCCTCCACCGGCGAGAGATCCCGGCGGACTTTTGCAACCCAGTCGATTTCGGGCAATTCCGACACGATGAAAGGCTGCGCGCCGAAAGCCTGCGCCATCAGCATCAGCTCGATCTCATCCGGCTCCTCGACGAAATAGCCGCCGACTTCCCACAGCTCAGAGCCGTCTTCCATCTCGAACACCCCGACACCCGTGGGCTCAGGGTCCATGTTTTCCATCGCCTCGGACAGCGCATAGGCCGCCTCGGCGGAGGTGAGTTTGGTAATGGCAGTAAAGGTGGTCATGGGCGGCGGCCTTCCTTGGGCGGGATCAGGGGCCGCGATACTGGCGCGGCCCTGCCCGGTCAAGGGAAACCCGCGACGCCTTGCGCCCTCGGACGGGGGCGCACGGGTGGGTGGGTGGGGTGTGACCCCGACCGAGGGCGCAAGGCGTCAGGCGCCTACGCCAATCGGGCAGCTCACCCCGGTCCCGCCGATGCCACAATAGCCCTGCGGGTTCTTGTGCAGATATTGCTGATGATAGGCTTCGGCAAAATAGAACACCGGCGCGTCAATGATCTCGGTCGTGATCGCCCCATATCCTGCCGCTTGCAGCCGCGCTTCATACGCCACGCGGCTCGCCTGTGCCGCGTCCCGCTGCGCCGGCCCGTAGCAATAAATCCCCGACCGATATTGCGTGCCCCGGTCATTGCCCTGCTGCATGCCCTGCGTCGGATCGTGGTTTTCCCAGAACACCTGCAACAGCGCCTCATAGCTGATCTGCGCGGGATCGAAGATCACGCGCACGACTTCGTTATGGCTGGTCTTGCCCGTGCAGACTTCCTCATAGGTCGGGTTGGGCGTAAAGCCGCCGGCATAGCCGACCATGCTCAGCCAGACCCCCGGCACGCGCCAGAAAATCCGCTCGACGCCCCAGAAACAGCCCATCCCGAACATCGCCTCCTCCATGCCCTCGGGCACAGGGGCCTGAAGCGGGCGGTCTGACACCGCATGGGTCTGCGCGGTCGCGATGGGGCTTGGGCGGCCCGGCAGGGCCTCGGCCTCAGGGATCATGCGGGTCTTGTCAGCGCCAAATCCGAACATGGCAACATCTCCTTGTGTTGCGCTGAAATATAGCCGCGCGCAGGCCAATGACAACGGCTCAGTAGAAACTCTGCGGGTCAATATCGACGCTCAGCCGCAACTCGCCCTTCAACTTGTGCGGCCGGAGCCATTGCGCAATCGCGGCCTGCAAGGGCGCGGCCTTGGGCGCCTTGACCAGAAGCCGCACCCGGTGGCGGCCGCGAATCCGAGCAATCGGCGCGGGCGCGGGGCCATAAACCTGCGCGCCCACAGCCCGCAAAGGCTGGTCGGTGCGCGCCAGCTCCTGACCGAGTGCAAAAGCAGGCTCCAGCGCCGGGGCCGAAATCACGATCCCCGCCAACCGCCCGAAAGGCGGCATGCCAAGGGCGATGCGCTGCGCGGCCTCGCTTTGCCAGAACGCCTCCTCCTGCCCCGAGAGGATCGCGCGGATCACCGGATGCTCGGGCTGGCTGGTCTGGACCAGCGCCACCCCCGGCTTCTCCGCCCGCCCGGCCCGGCCAGAGACCTGCCGCACAAGTTGAAACACTCGCTCTGCTGCGCGCAGATCCGAGCCAGATAGCCCCAGATCCGCGTCAATCACGCCGACCAGCGTCAGCGCCGGGAAATTATGCCCCTTGGCCACGATCTGCGTGCCGATGATGATATCGGCCTCGCCGCCCGCAATCGCGCCGATCTGTTCTTTCAGCGCGCGGGCCGAGCCGAACAGGTCTGAGGACAGCACCGCCACCCGCGCGTCAGGCCAGAGCGCGCGGGCTTCTTCCTCCAGCCGCTCGACGCCGGGGCCGACAGGGGCCAGCCGGTCCTCGGCCCCGCAAGCGGGACAGGTCAGCGGGATCGGCTTCGATGCCCCGCATTGATGACAGACCAGCCGTTTCAGAAAGCGATGCTCGACCATCCGCGCGTCGCAATCATCGCATCCGATCTGATGGCCGCAAGCACGACAGACTGTCAGCGGCGCATAGCCGCGCCGGTTCAGAAACAACAGCGCCTGCTCACCCGCCGCGACCCGCGCCGTCACCGCGCGCTGCAGCCTGGGCGAAATCCAGCGGTTCGAGGGCAGATCTTCGGCCCGCAAATCAATCGCGCGCATCTCGGGCAAGGTATTCACACCAAAGCGCGCCGCCAGATCCAGCCGCGCATATTTGCCGTTTTCCGCATTCACCCAGGTCTCCAGCGAGGGCGTGGCCGAGGCCAGCACGATCTGCGCGCCCCCCATCGCGGCACGCAGCACCGCCATATCGCGCGCATGATAAAGCACGCCCTCTTCCTGCTTGTAGGAACTGTCATGCTCCTCATCGACCACGATCAGCCCCAGATCGCGGAAGGGCAAAAACAACGCCGAGCGCGCGCCGACGACAAGCTGCGCGCCACCTTGGCCCACCATATGCCAGCACCGCCGCCGCTCGCTCAGCGTCACGCCCGAATGCCATTCGGCGGGGCGCGCGCCGAACCGCGCCTCGACGCGGTTCAGGAACTCGGCACTCAGCGCGATTTCAGGCAACAGGACCAGCGCCTGCCGCCCCTGCGCCAGACAGGCGGCGACGGCTTCGAGATACACCTCGGTCTTGCCCGAACCCGTCACCCCGCGCAGAAGCGTCGTGCCATAGCCGCCCCTGCGCAGCCCGTCGCAGAGTGCCTGCGCCGCCGCGGCCTGATCCTCCGTCAGATCGGGGCCAGGCCGGGCCGGGTCCAGACGCGGATAAGGCTGGTCGCGCGGGGCCTGCCGCTCGATCAGCGCGCCCGCCTGCACCAGCCCGCGCACCACGCCCAGACTGACGCCCGCCGCCTGCGCCACCTCGCCGGGGGTCAGCCCCGCACCGCCGAAATCACCGAACACCGCCAGCGCCTTTTCGCGCGCCTCCGTCATGCGCACGGGCAAATGATCGCCGGGATAGAGCAGCTTGCGCATGGCCACGCCCTGCCCCAGATCCGGCACCCGCGTCGCCAGTCGCAGCATCGCGGGCAAGGGCGTCAGCGTATACTCCGCCACGCGGGCCAGAAAATCGCGCAGCTCCGCGCGCATCGGCGCAGCGTCGAGCACCCGGCCCACGCGGCGCAGCTTGTCGCGCGGGAATGTGCCCTCGGCCGCGCCCCAGACCACCCCGACCACCCGGCGCGGCCCCAGCGGCACTTCGACAAACGCGCCCAGCCACGCGCCGCCTTCGGGCGCGAGATAGTCGAGCACGCGGCCCAGAGGCTCGGCCGTCAGCACGCCGCAGGGGGTGCCTGCGTCGAAGAATTCAGGCGTGTCAGTCATGGGCATGGCAAAAGGGGTTCCGGCGCGGCGCGCGTTCAGGTATGACGCGCGCAAGGACTGTCTGCAACCCGAAGGAAATGAGCGATGAAATTCTTTGTAGATTCCGCTGATGTTAGCGCAATCAGAGAGCTGAACGAGCTGGGCATGGTCGATGGCGTGACCACCAACCCCTCGCTGATCCTGAAATCAGGCCGCGACATCATCGAGGTCACGCGCGAAATCTGCGAGCTGGTCGAAGGCCCGGTTTCCGCTGAAGTCGT
>SKIM01000054.1 GCA_007116445.1 Natronohydrobacter sp. | reverse complement strand
CGCCTACCCCGAAATTGCAAGGTTTCTACTGGAATCATACAAAACCCTGCAATCAAAGGCGACAGAAAATGCTTATTTCAAACACAAAATCAGCATGTTGATAGTTATTCAGGGCGAACTATTTACATTATCCAAGACGGTCTTGGAGTTCGCTGGGTCAATTACGGAAAGGCCAGCCAGTCAGTCCTACTCTATCGTAGAATTCTGTTAAAAGGTGTCCTGTCATGCCATCGGAGATTTCATAGGGTGACCAAGACGCGAAGGTTGAAGATACATCTCCTGTGCTCTCAACATTCCCGATACTCGTGACGCCTGAATTTTTCGCTTTTTTGATGATTTCTTCTCTCTGGCGTTCCATTTCCACTGACAGGATTGTATCCTTTGTCCCAAAGGTAGCCGTGTTCTCTCTCAGGTATTGGATAGCAGAGATATTGGCACCAGCAAATGAGGCTCCCTTCAATTCACCAAGATTGATTGATCGCACAAATCCTCCCGCTACTGGTTGAGGTTTGTCAATACGGATCAAGTGAAAACGCGCTCCAATAAATTTTGTTCTTACTGCCCAAACATAATTCAGCACAGATTCACTAAACTCTGCGCCTGAGAAATCACTATCATTGAGTTGAGAAAACTCGAAACGGCAGCGCACAAAAATTGCTCCGCGAAAACTGCCCTTCGAAAGATCGGCGCCACGGAAGTCGCACTCTCTCAAGTCTAAACGATATTTAGCATCTTCTTCAATTTTTTCCTGCGGTGGGCTTCGACGCTTGATTACATCAATCGCCATTTGGATATCTGTCCTGACGCGGAACGGTCCGTCATCGTCCTCATTGGATGAGAGATCAGGTATCGACGTATTTTCTCTGACGTAAGCGCAAAGAATTTCCATCACCCGCACATGGTCGCGGCCCTTGTCATGGATTGTAGAATCCTGCGCGATGCGTTCCAGCGACAGGATCGCGCCCATGCGCACCTCGATATTCGGGACTGACTCTTTCTTGCCGTCGCGCTCGATGATCTTGTCCGCCCCCAACTGCTCGACCGCTTTATTGATGCGGTCGGTCATGTGGCCTTCCTGCTCCAGCCGGTTGGTCTTGTGCTTCAACCATGTGCCGTAGATCACAAAGGGCGCACCGAGAAACGCCGCGATCAGCGCGCCGAGGCCGAAGGACGTGTCGCTGAGCGTGGCGCCCTCGATCCCGTTGAACACCTGCCACAGCCCCCAGAGCGTGGCACCGAGCAACAGAACCCAGATCGGACCAAGGGTCCAAGCCAGCGCGGTCATCCAGTCTTCTGCGCGCAGGGGGCGCTTGCGCTCCGTGCTGGTCAGCATCAGCCACATCAGCCCAATGGCGCCTGCAATCACAACCGCCACAATCAGGGCATTCAGCCCTTGATTGGTCAGATAGGGCAGGGTCACAGGGTCCGATGGCATCGCGTCTGTCCTCTCATCTCGCAGGGGCAACCAAAGCGGGAAGGGAGTGGCAGGTCAAACGAAAACGGGTGCAGGGTCTTGGTCAGACCGGCGGTCGCTTCGCCGCGCGTGTCGTCACAGGCGCGTGCTGCCGCGCTGCGCTGTTGGGCGCTGCACATCGCGGCTCAATCAGCCCCAGCGACGGGTCGCCGGTGCCGCGATGTCCTAGGGGTATGGGCCACAAGGCAACCGTCAGTTGTCCGTGTAGGGCACCAATCTGGCTGCAGTTTTCGGGGACATGTTTCTGGAGGCGAGTAGGAGAATCGAACTCCTGTACACGGATTTGCAATCCGCTGCGTAACCACTCCGCCAACTCGCCGCCTAGCCGCCTGATTAGTGCCGCGCGCTCTGAGCGTCAAGGGCGCATCATCACCATCGGGCCAATATTGCGGCCGCCCAGAAGGTGCACATGCAGATGCGGGACTTCCTGCACCCCGTCACTGCCCGCATTCGCGATCATCCGGTAGCCATTGCCGCCATCCCCCGGCGCGATGCCCAGTTGCGCCGCGACGGTGCCGATGGCGCGGGTGTAATCCACGATTTCGGCGTCGCTCGCCGCGCGGGCGAAGTGATCGTAGCATATATAGGGGCCTTTGGGGATCACCAACACATGATGCGGGGCTTTGGGCGCGATATCGGTGAAGGCCAGGCTATGCTCGGATTCAAAGACCTTGTTGCAGGGAATCTCGCCACGCAGGATCTTGGCGAAGATGTTCTGGTCGTCGTAGTCGTAGTGCATCTGCTCACTCTGCCTCATTTGCCCACCCCGAGACGGCCTTGACCTCGAGGAAATCCTCGATGCCCCAGACACCGCCTTCGCGGCCGTTGCCGGATTGCTTCATGCCGCCGAAGGGCGCGCCCGCGCCGCGGGATTTGCCGTTCATCTCGACCATGCCCGAACGCAAGCGCCGCGCCAGCCGGTTGCGCCGCGCACCGTCGCTGCTCTGGACGTAATTCGTCAGGCCATAGACTGTGTCATTGGCGATGCGCAGGGCCTCGGCTTCCGTCTCGAAGGGCAGGATTGACAGCACCGGGCCGAAAATCTCCTCGCGCGCGATTGTCATGTCGTTATTCACATCGGCAAAGACGGTCGGGCGGACGAAATAGCCGCGATTGACGCCTTCGGGGCGGCCGAGGCCCCCAGCGACCAGCCGCGCGCCCTCATCCATGCCTTTCTGGATCAGGTCCTGGATCTTGTCGAATTGCGCCTGTGACACGACCGGGCCGATATGCTTGCCGGGCTCCGAGGCCGGACCGATTGCCGTCGCCTCTGCCAGTTCGCGGGCAGCCTCAACCGTTTCGTCATAGATGCTGCGCTCGACCAGCATCCGGGTGGGCGCGTTGCAGGACTGGCCGGAATTCTGGAAGCAATGCGCGACGCCGCGCTTGACCGCGCGATCATCGGCATCGGCGAAGATGATATTCGCGCCCTTGCCGCCGAGTTCCAGATGCACGCGCTTGAGCGTCTCGGCCGCGTTGATCGAGATCGCACGGCCCGCGCGGCTGGAGCCGGTGAAGCTGACCATATCGACATCCGGGTGGCTGGACAGCTGCGTGCCGACGCCTGCGCCATCGCCATTGACCATGTTATAAACGCCGGGCGGTGTGCCCGCTTCATCCATGATCTCTGTCCAGATCAACGACGACAGCGGCGCGATTTCCGAGGGTTTCAGAACCATCGTGCAACCTGCGAGCAGGGCCGGGATCACTTTCAGCGTGACCTGATTCATTGGCCAGTTCCAGGGCGTGATCAGCGCGCAGACCCCCACGGCTTCGCGGATGATGCGGTCCTCGGGGGCATGATCGCCAAGCGGTGCGATAAACTCGACCTGCTCGAACGCTTTGATGAAATTGCTGATATGCCAAGTGCCTGCGCCGACCTGACTGCTGCGCGCCAGATCAATCGGCGCGCCCATTTCCAGACTGATCGCCCGCGCCATATCCTCGGCGCGCTTCTGGTAGATCTCGAGGATCCGCTCGACCAGCGCCAATCGCGTGCGCGGGTCGGTATGCATCCAGTCTTCCAGTGCATCCTTCGCCGCCGCCACGGCCAGATCCGTATCCGACGCGCCACCGAGCGAGATCACCGCGCAGGGCTCTTCGGTCGAGGGGTCGATGACCTTCAGATCCGCGCCCGCCATCGGATCGCACCAGGTGCCGTTGATGTAGAATTGGCGTTTGTCCAGCATTGCGCTCTCCCTAGTTCTTGTGCGTCAGGTTACACAGCCCGAAACGCATGACAAGGGCAGGGGTTCAGCGCAGG
>SKIM01000338.1 GCA_007116445.1 Natronohydrobacter sp. | reverse complement strand
TGCCAAACCCGGTCTGTCTGCCGCAGAAGTGGGTTGCTTCGCGTCATTTCTGTTGCACAAATGCATGTGTCCCGGTCTCTGCCGCGTGACCCCTTTCTTTTGCTGCGTCGCAGAATACACTTATTGCTTGTCTGAACTGTCACAAGGCTTTGCCCGGATGCCCCCGATACAGGATTATCCCAGCCGTTATACGCTGGTGAACGAACTGCACGCGCGCCCAGCGCCGAAGATCACCGTTCCGGGGGTAGCCGTCTTCGTGGCCTTGAAACCCGAGCGAGATGCTGCCAAGCGCGACCGAGATCGCGACCGCGCGCATCTTCTGTCACTGCTGGACAAGCACGGCGCTGGCCACCCGGCCCCGGGCGCGACGCATCATTCTGCTGATCTGGGACGACATCATGTGAAATGGGAAAGTCACACCGAATTCGTGACTTACACCGCGTTCGAGCAGGGGCTGCCAACGCGGGCTTTTGATCCCGGCTCTTTCGATGTGTTTCCCGAAACCTGGCTCAACGAATCGCAGGGCAAGCGATTGACCTCGATCCTGTTCCAGATCGAGGAGATGCACGAAGACCCCAAGGTCATGGTCGAAAAACTGCTGGACTGGTTCGTGCCCGAAAGCCTTGCCGCGTCATATGTGATCGATCAATCCGCCATCATCGCCAGCGACTTCCGCATTGACCGCGCGGGTCATGTGCGCATGGCAGTGTTTGTCAAGCGCGGCACGGGCGGGCGTCGTGTGGGGCGGATCATCCAGCGCCTTTGCGAGATCGAGACCTACAAGACGATCTCCATGCTCGGGTTGATGCGTTCGCGTGATTTGTCCCCGAAGATGGCAGAGCTCGATGACCAGCTCTCAAAGATGACCCGCGCGATGAAGCAGCCCGAGTCGCAATCGGCGGAAACGCTGGACAGGCTACTGAGCATTTCCTCGGAGCTGGAAAACATGATGGTCGAGACGTCGTTTCGGTTCGGCGCGACAGGGGCCTATGAAGCGCTGGTGCATCAGCGCATCGATGTCCTGCGCGAGGAGCGCTTCAACGGGCGCCAGACCCTGCATGAATTCATGACCCGGCGGTATGACCCGGCGATGCGGACTGTGAAATCAGCTGAAGCGCGCCTGACCAAGATGGCCGAACGCGCCATGCGCGCGGGCCAGTTGCTGGGCACGCGGGTCGATGTCGAACGCTCGGCGCAGAACCAGGCGCTGTTGGCGAGCATGGACAAGCGCGCCGATATGCAGTTGCGTTTGCAAAACACGGTCGAAGGGCTGTCCGTGGTCGCGATCAGCTATTATGCGGTCAATCTGGTGGCCTATGTGGCGATGCCTGTGTTGATGGAGCCCCTCGGTATTTCCAGGGGCGTCGGCATGGCCATTCTCGCGCCGCTGGTGGTGCTGGGCGTCTGGGGCATGGTGCGCAAGATCCGGCATCATTTCGAATAGGGCTCAGGCGGCACGCTCGGCCGTGAATTGCAGTCGCGCCAGCCGCGCATAAAGCCCGTCTTGCGCCACAAGTTCGTCATGCGTGCCCGTGGCGATGATGCGCCCCTCGTCAAATACCACGATCCGGTCGGCCTGTTTGACCGTCGCAAGGCGGTGGGCGATCACGATCGTGGTGCGGTCGCGCGACAGGTGGTCGACAGCGCGCTGCACAGCGGCTTCCGATTCCGCGTCCAGCGCGCTGGTGGCTTCATCGAGCAGCAGAATCGGTGCGTCGCGCAGAATGGCACGCGCGAGTGCGATCCGCTGGCGTTGACCGCCCGATAGCATGACGCCGCGCTCGCCAAGTTCAGTGTTATACCCATCGGGGAGTTTTTCGATGAAACTCTGCGCATTGGCCGCGCGGGCGGCGGCGATCACCTCATCATCGCGCGCCTCTGGTCGGCTGAAGCGAATGTTTTCCATGGCCGAGGCTGCGAAGATCACTGGATCCTGGGGGACCAGCGCCAGGGCGCGCCGAAAATCGCTGCGGGCCATGTCGCGAATATCGACCCCGTCGATCAGCACACGCCCCTTCAGAGGGTCATAAAACCGCATCAAAAGTTGCAGGATCGTGGTTTTGCCGGCCCCTGACGGCCCCACCAGTGCGACTGTCTCGCCTGCGCGCACCTGCAGGGTCACGCCGTCAAGCGCCTGCTGGCCGGGGCGCGTGGGGTAGTGGAAGTGCACATCCTCGAAAGTGACTGCGCCGCGCGTGGGGCGGGGCAGGGTGCGCGGCGTGGCGGGGTCTTGCACGGCATCGGTGGCTTCGAGCAATTCCACCAGCCGCTCGGTCGCCCCGGCCGCGCGCTGCAATTCCGACCAGATTTCCGACAGTGCACCGACAGAGCCTGCGACGATCACTGCGTAGATCACGAATTGCGCCAGCTCGCCGGGCGACATCGCCCCGTCCGCCACATCGCGCGCGCCCACCCAGAGTGTGCCGAGGATCCCCGCAAAAACCAGAAAGATCACAATCACGGTCAGCATCGCGCGGGTCAGGATACGGCGGCGCGCCACATCGAAACTGGTCTCCGTCACATCATCGAAAGCGGCGCGGCTGGCGGCTTCGTGGGTATTGGCCTGCACAGTCTGCACGGCACTCAGCGCTTCAGAAGCATTGCCCGAAGAGGCTGCAATCCAGTCCTGATTTTCACGGCTCAAACGGCGCAGCTTGCGGCCCATCACGACGATCGGCACGATGATCGCGGGAACCATCAGCAGCACGAAACCCATCAGTTTCGCCGAAGTCAGCCCCAACAGCACAAGCCCGCCCATCAGCATCAGCGCATTGCGCAGCGCGATGGATACCGACGAGCCGATCACCGACTGGATCAGCGTTGTGTCGGTGGTCAGCCGCGAGAGCACTTCGCCTGTCATGATGCGCTCGTAGAATGCAGGCGAGCGGTCGATCACACGCGCGAACAGTGCCTTGCGAATATCCGCGACGATGCGTTCGCCCAGCCGAGTTACGAAATAATAGCGCAGCCCCGTGCCCAGGGCGAGCAGAATGGCCAGGCCGAAGGCGCCTGCGAAATACTGGTTCAGCAGCGCTATTTCGCGCGCCTCGAACCCATCCACGACCCGGCGCACGGCGAGAGGAAGCGTGAGTGTGATCGCGGCGGTCATGACCAGTGCGAGCAGTGCTACTGTGAGCAGCAGGCGATAGGGGCGGATGAAAGGCCAGAGACCGCGCAGGGCGCGCATGTTGCGGGATTTGGCCCGCGCATCGAGCGCGGCGGAACTGTCAGTCATAGGCTCTGGCTCTTGCTAGTCCCCTTCGGTTTAGGTCAGCCGGCCTTTGGGAGCAAGCCCTGACAGGCCGTCGTTGCTGCGCGATCTCCGCTGCCCCAGCGCGGGCGCTTACCTGCGCGGGGATGAAATTTTCGTACAGATGTCGAAAAAACTTAATATTTCGTTCATATTTCGAAAAACGGCTCACGCTGGCGTGATAGATGTGTATTGTCATGACATAATCTGACCTGACAGGAGGTGGCGAATGGCAGAGATTTACCTGATTGCCTATGATGGAAGTGACACTGCGGAAAGGGCGCTCAATTATGCCGCCGCGCGGGCCAAAGCGTCCGGCGCGGCGTTGATCCTTGCCCATGTTCTGGAATGGTCACCCTATTCCTTCCTCAGCGCCGAAGAGGTTGCCGAGCGTCACAAGCGGCGCAAGGAGGAAGTCGGACGGGCGGAGACTGTCATCCTTGATCCGATCCGCAAGAAGCTGAGTGCGCAGGGGCTGAGCGTATCGACTGAAGTGCGCTACGGCCATATTGCGGAAGTGATTTGCGAGCTTGCGACCGAATACAAGGCCACGCAGATCATCGTCGGGCGGACAGGCGAGAAAGGCCTGCAGGCGCGGCTGTTCGGCTCTGTTCCGGCGACGCTGGCACAAGTTGCCCCCGTGCCTTGCACGATTATTCCATGATGGCTCTCAGGAGGTTTCCCATGAAATATGCTTTAGCGGCGCTTGCCGCGACCGCCACGCTGGCAAGACCTGCCGACGCCAGCATCGCAGAGACGATCGACTCGGTTTTCGCGAGTTCCACAGGTTGGTTCGTCAATCTGATCTTTGCCAATCTTCCAGGCACTGGCATCCCGTGGATCGTGGGCTGGCTGGTGATCGGGGCGTTTGTCTTTACACTCTATTTCGGGTTCATCCAGGTCCGCGCTTTCGGGCATGCCCTGCAGATCGTGCGCGGCAAATATTCCGATCCCAAGGATGCGGGCGAGGTCAGCCCGTTTCAGGCTTTGACTGCCGCGCTGTCGGGGACTGTTGGTCTGGGTAATATTGCCGGGGTCGCGGTCGCAGTGTCGATTGGCGGGGCAGGGGCCACGTTCTGGATGATTCTCGCCGGGCTTCTGGGCATGGCATCGAAATTCACCGAATGCACGCTGGGCGTGAAATACCGCAATGAATACCCTGACGGCTCCGTCTCGGGCGGCCCGATGTATTACATAAAGAAGGGGTTTGCCGAGCGTGGCCTGCCTTTGGGCGGTTTCATGGCGATCATGTTCTCGATCTTCTGCGTCCTGGGCGCGCTGGGAGGCGGCAACATGTTCCAGGCCAATCAGGCCGCAAGCCAGGTGCAGAGTGTGCTGGGCGTGCCGACCTGGATCACCGGGCTGGTGCTTTCGGGGATCGTGTTTCTGGTCATCGTCGGCGGGATCAAGTCCATCGCGCGTGTGACCGAGAAGGTCGTGCCCTTCATGGGCGGGGGCTATTTCATTGTCGGCATGGCGATCCTCATCCTGAACTGGGACATGATCGGCTGGGCCTTCAGCGAGATCATCCGCGGCGCTTTCACCGATACGGGGATCATCGGCGGCATGGTCGGCGCAATCATTCAGGGCTTCCGGCGGGCGGCGTTTTCCAATGAAGCGGGCATCGGCTCGGCCGCGATTGCGCATTCGGCTGTGCGCACCAAGGAGCCGATCAGCGAGGGTTTCGTGTCGCTGCTGGAGCCGTTCATCGATACAGTCATCATCTGCACCATGACGGCGCTTGTGATCATCATCACCCAGCAGCTTCTGATTGATGCGAATACGGGGATGTATCTGCTTGACGCGAACGGGCGCATCCAGAATGTCGAAGGTGTGGGCGCTGGTGTGCCGCTGACCTCGGCGGCGTTTGGATCGGCCTTTGGCTGGGCACCCTATGCGCTGTCAGTGGCGGTGTTCCTCTTTGCCTTCTCGACGATGATCACCTGGTCCTACTATGGCGTGAAGGCCTGGACCTACATGTTCGGCGAAGGCGAGACGAAGGAACTGGTCTTCAAGCTGGCCTTCTGCTTCTTCATCTTCGTGGGCGCAGTTACCAGCCTGGATGCGGTCATCGACTTCTCGGATGCAGCGCTTTTCTCGATGGCGATCTTCAACATCATCGCGCTCTACTTCCTGATGCCGATCGTCAAGCGCGAGTTGAACAGCTACCTGTTGCGCCTGAAATCAGGTCAGATCAAGGCGTATAAATAAGGGTGGTGACATCTCTGGCAGGGTGCGTGCGTGTCACGCACCCTGCATGCCCAAGCCCGCTCAGGCTGCTTTTTCCATCCGCAGGAAGGTGAAAAGCCCAAGCGCTGTCAGGGTCTTTTCTTCAACCACATTCAGGCTCTGCACGCCCAGGACACGATCCTTGGGGAAATTCGAGTGCCAGCCGAGATAATCCGCAAATGGCGCGAATTTCCGCTCGAGCCAGGCCAGCCAGCCTTCGTCACGGGCGAAATGATTGACCAGCAGGATCTGCCCGCCGGGTTTGCAGACCCGCGCCATCTCGGCCATGACCTGTTCGGGGTCTGGCACGACCGAAATCAGATGCATCGCGACCACGATGTCGAAACTCGCGTCCGGGAAATCGAGCTTGCGCGCATCCATCTGGCGTAACTCACGGACATGGCTGAGTTTCTCCTCGCTGACCTTGGCGCGGGCGCGCTGCAGCATCTCTTCGGAAAAATCGATGCCAGTGACGTCGAGTTCCGGGTTGTAGTAGGGCAGGGCCAGCCCTGTGCCGACGCCGACTTCGAGAACCCGCCCACCCGAGGTGTTGGCGACTTTGGTTGCATGCCTTCGGCCTGCATGGGTGATCTGCCCGAATGTGAAGTCATAGACAGGCGCCCAGCGACGATAGCTCGTTGTTATGGATTCCGGCTTCACAGGCTTCCCCTTCACTGTTTTTTAGTGATGTGGCGCTTTATTGACTAATGGTCAATAAAAACCGCAGGCGGGGTCAGGCAAAATTTCCGTGATGCCCGGTGGCGTGCATCACATTGAAAAACTGATGCCGCAACCGCAACTGGACGAGGCGTTCGGATTATCAATGACGAAACGCGCGCCAATCAGTTCATCGCTGAAATCAATGACAGCGTTTTGCAGGAAGGGCAGTGAGACAGGATCAATGAGCACGCGCTGGCCGTCGCGTTCAAGGATCAGATCATCGTCAGCGGGCTGGTCGAAGCGGATGTCATATTGAAACCCCGAACACCCCCCGCCATCGACAGCGACTCGCAGCGCCTTGACCTCGCCGGTATCTTCGGCAATCTCGGCCAGGCGGGCAAAGGCACGATCACTGACGCGTGGTGGCAAAGTTAGGGTCATTGGTTGGGCCTTGGGTTAAATCCGATTACTTTGCTCTGATATAAGCGCAAGCGACCCAATCGGCAAGATGGCGGGAGATTTCATGCTCAAACCCTATGCAACCCAGCCCGAGCAATCGCGCGGGCGCAAGCATCCCGAAGCGATGAGCACCTTTCGCTCGCCGTTTCAGCGCGACCGCGACCGCATTATCCATTCCTCGGCCTTTCGGCGTCTCAAGCACAAGACGCAGGTATTTATCGAGCATGAGGGCGACTACTATCGCACCCGGCTGACCCATTCGATCGAGGTCGCGCAGGTCGCGCGCACGCTGGCGCATGCCTTGGGGCTGAACACCGATCTGGCCGAAGCGATCGCGCTCGCGCATGATCTGGGTCACCCGCCTTTCGGCCATACGGGCGAGGATGCGCTTTGTGCCCTGATGGCGCCTTATGGCGGGTTCGACCATAATGCGCAGGCGTTGCGCATCGTCACCAGGCTTGAGCGCCATTACGCGGATTTCGATGGGCTGAATCTGACCTGGGAGACACTCGAAGGGATCGCGAAGCATAACGGGCCTGTCACGGATGCTGATGGGGCACCATTGAAGGGTGAAGTGCTTCCCTATGCGCTGGCAGAATGCAATGCGCAGTTCGATCTGGAATTGTCGGGCTATGCCAGCGCCGAGGCGCAGGTTGCCGCGATTGCAGATGACATCGCCTATAATCATCACGACTTGCATGACGGCTTGCGCTCGGGGCTGTTCACTGAGGCTGATCTGATGGAACTGCCCATCACCGGGCCTGCCTTTGCCGAAGTTGACCGGCTTTATCCGGGGCTTGAACCCATGCGCCGGCGCCATGAAGCGCTGCGGCGGGTTTTCGGGGTGATGGTCGAGGATGTGCTTCTGGTGGCGGACACGCGTCTGGGGCCGGCGGATCTGACCTCTGCGCAGGATATCCGCGATTTGCGTCTGCAGATCATCCGGTTTTCGGATCGGCTGTTTCGCGAGTTGAAAGTGATCCGGCAGTTTCTGTTCACGCGCATGTATCGCGCGCCGACAGTGGTTACGATGCGCGCGCGGGTCACTGCCATGGTGCAGGACCTGTTCCCACTGTTCATGATGCAGCCGGAGCTGTTGCCGACCGAATGGCAACGCGATGTCAATGACGCACGCGATGATACGGATCTGGCGCGAATCGTGGCAGATTACGTCTCCGGTATGACAGATCGCTTTGCCATTCAGGAACATGCGCGACTCATTGCTGGCTCCACCCCCGATCCTGCCCTATATCTTCCATCCTATTGACAGTTTTTTTCTTGACAGCCGACAGGCGACTGATGACCTTGGAAGCTGCGGAGGCGGCCGCATGGCGGGCGCGGAGAATACGGGAGGCACTGCAGAATGCTGGTCAGTCAAATCATACGCAACAAGCCCCAGCAGGGGGTCACCACGCTTGCACCGGGGACAACGCTGCTGGACGCGTCACAATTGCTGGCCGAGAAGCGGATCGGCGCTGTGGTGGTGTCGTCCGATGGCCAAAAGGTGGACGGGATCCTTTCGGAGCGTGATATCGTCCGCGAAATCGGCAAGCGCGGCGCCAGTGTTCTGGAGGTGACGGTCGAAACGGTCATGACGCGCAATGTCTTTGGCTGCAGCCCTGATGACAATGCCGATCTGGTCTTGCAGACCATGACCCAGAAGCGTTTCCGCCATTTGCCGGTGATGCGGGATGGCAATATGATCGCGCTGATCTCGATCGGGGATGTGGTCGCGGCGCGTCTGGCCGAGCTGGAACTCGAAAAAGACGCCCTGACCGGCATGATCATGGGCTATTGAACCCGCGTGCCAGGGCTTGCATCTTGCCGCGCAATATTGTTGCGTAGGGGCTGGGTGGTTGTGGCAGGAGGGGTCAAATGCGCATAGGTCTTTATCCGGGGACATTCGACCCGCTGACTTTGGGACATCGTGACATCATCACCCGCGCGGCCCAGCTTGTGGATCGTCTGGTGATCGGTGTTGCGATCAACGGTGACAAGGGGCCCATGTTCTCGCTGGAAGAGCGTGTTGCAATGATCGAGGCCGAGGTCGCTGATCTGCGGTCCAGCCTGGGGGTGGAGATCATCGCGCATCCTTTCGAGAACCTGCTGATTGACTGCGCGCGCGATGTAGGCGCGCATATCATCATTCGCGGATTGCGGGCGGTCACGGATTTCGAATATGAATTCCAGATGGTTGGCATGAACCGGGCGATGGATGACAGTATCGAGACGGTCTTTCTGATGGCCGAAGCGCGGCATCAGGCGATCGCGTCAAAACTGGTCAAGGAAATCGCACGGCTCGGGGGGGATGTATCAAAATTCGTTTCGCCCGAAATCCGCAAGGCGCTGATCGCCCGGCTGGGTCAGCGACCGTAAACCGCCTGTTCGGCAATTCTGGCGGCATCTGGTTTGTAGATATCGAGGTCAATCGCCACATCGAGCGGCATGGCTTCAAGCTCGGCCTTTGTGCGGCGAAAGGCGGCGCGCTGGCGCAGGCGGGTCTGGATCGTGGTCAGTAAGCTCATGGCGTTGCTCCTGTGCTGGATGTTTGCGTTACCACGAAGATGGGGCATGCTGCGGTGCAGCGCAAGGCGCGCAATGGAAAAGCCGAGTTGCGCCTGTTGCATATGTCTGCGCGCGGATCGCAGGATTTGCTCTTGAACTTATGGCGGGGCTCGCTTATCGGTCGTGCTCAGGATTAGGGGTATAGCTCAGTTGGTAGAGCATCGGTCTCCAAAACCGAGGGTCGGGGGTTCGAGTCCCTCTGCCCCTGCCAATCCTGCACCGGCAATGTCGCGCACTGGGGTGACGTTGCACATCGGCGCGCATAAAACCGCCACGACATATCTTCAGAAACTCTGTCTTGCCAATGCCGCCACGATCGCCGCCGAGGGCTGCGTGTTTCTTGGCCCGGAGCGTTTGCGGCGCGATCTGCTGATCCCGTCTCTGGACCGTCCGGCGCGTGTTCTGCGCCGCAAGACCGAAGCATTGCGCCGCGTGCTGGCGCAGAGCCGGGCGCAGGGCCAGCGCGCGCTTTTGTCGAATGAAAACATGATCGGCGGACCACGCCCCCCCATCATGGCCTGCGGTGCGCAGCTCTATCCCAGGGCCGAGTCGCATGTTGCAGCCTTGCTTGACGCGCTGGATCTGGATGACGTGACCCTCTGCCTTGCGCTGCGCGATCCTCTGGGGCTGCTCGTCTCGGCCTGGGGGCATCAATATCTCGCCGGGCGTCCCGTGGCCTTTGACGATTTCATTGCCGGGGTCGCCCCGGAGGCGTTGCGCTGGTCGGAGCTGGTCATGCGGCTGCTTTCCTGCGAGCGCGTCGCGCGCGTGCAGCTCTGGCAGTTCGAGTCGTTTCATGGCAAGGCCCCGGAGCTGATCCGATTGCTGGCGGATTTGCCCGAGGACATGGCGCTGCAGGCCCCGCCCGCGCAACCGGGTTGGAGCTATCTGGTGGGCCCGTCGGCGCGTGCGCTGGCCTCATTGCCGCGCGTGATGCGCCATAATCCCGAACTCAGTGCAAAAGATGCAATGCGCCGGGCGATGCGCCGCTATCCGAAATCTGCCGCCTATCCCGCGCCGCGCCCCTTTTCGCGTGTCCAGATGGCGGCATCGGCGTGCCGATACAATGAGGATTGGACCATGCTGGCAGCGCTGCCCGGCGTGACCTGTTTGCAGCCCTGAGGCCGCGTGATTGCGCGCAACGCGCAAATGCGGCTTGAAACCGGGGCGGGGGCTGCGTATGTCAGCGCTGAGGAAAAGGATGATTGCGATGGCCAGAACCAACCCCTTCCAGTTCATGCAGCAAGTGCGCGCCGAGACCGCGAAGGTCACATGGCCGAACCGCCGTGAGGTGGTGGTCACCACGATCATGGTGCTTGTCATGGCGACCCTGACGGCGATCTTCTTCTTTTTCGTCGATTTCCTGATCCGCACCGGACTGGTGGCGACGCTCGGCTTTTTCAATTAAGCCGCCTGCCTGACGGGCGCGGGGCTTGAAACCCCTGCGGCTGCACTGTAAAGCAGCGACGAAAGCGCACCGACTCGGTGCGCTGTTTGTTTTGACCTTCTGACAGAAATGCGTCCTGAAGGGATCATGGTTGTCAGGCCGGGGGCTTGTGTTCCCGGAGAGAGAGCAGAAAGAGTAGAGACATGGCCAAGCGCTGGTATTCGGTGAGCGTGCTGTCGAATTTCGAGAAGAAAGTGGCAGAGGCCATTCGCACGGCTGTTTCCGAGGCCGGTCTGGAAGAACAGATCGAAGAAGTGCTGGTGCCGACAGAAGATGTGATCGAAGTCCGGCGCGGAAAAAAGGTGACGTCTGAGCGTCGTTTCATGCCCGGCTATGTGCTGGTACGCATGGAGATGAGCGCGAAAGCCTATCATCTGATCAATTCGATCAACCGCGTCACCGGGTTTCTGGGGGCGCAGGGCAAGCCGATGCCGATGCGCGATGAGGAAGTCAACGCGATCCTGAACCGGGTGCAGGAAGGCGAAGAAGCGCCGCGCACGCTGATCAGCTTTGAGGTTGGCGAGCAGGTCAAGGTCAATGACGGGCCGTTCGAGGGCTTCTCGGGCGTGGTCGAAGATGTCGATGACGTGGCGGCCCGCCTGAAAGTGATGGTATCGATTTTTGGCCGGGCCACCCCGGTCGATCTGGAATTCACGCAGGTGACGAAAGACGTCTGACGTGATGTGCGTGGGAGGCAGGTCGGGCGCGCCCGGTCCTTTCCGAACCACTAAACCGCAATGAGCCCCGCGCAGGCGTGCGCAACGGGGTGAGGTGAAAGAAGGAGAGGCCAGATGGCCAAGAAAGTAATCGGGCAGCTCAAGCTGCAAATTCCGGCGGGCAAAGCGAACCCGTCCCCGCCCGTCGGCCCCGCTTTGGGTCAGCGTGGCATCAACATCATGATGTTCACCAAGGAATTCAACGCCCGCACCGCTGAAATGGAGCCGGGCTCGCCGATTCCCACCGTGATCACTTATTATCAGGACAAGTCCTTCACGATGGAGCTCAAGACGCCGCCGGCGTCATGGTATCTCAAGCGTGCTGCTGGTCTGAAGCCGCAAGGCAAGCGCAACCGGGCGCGTGGTTCGGAACTGCCGGGCCGCAAGGTTGCGGGCACCGTGACGACCAAGCAGGTGCGCGAGATCGCCGAAGCGAAGATGAAAGACCTCAACGCGACCACGATTGAGGGCGCGATGGAGATCATCGCAGGCTCGGCGAAATCCTGCGGCATCGAAGTGAAAGGGTAAGGTCATGGCAAAGCACGGAAAACGTATCAAGGCCGCCCGCGATGCCTTTGGAGGCAAGGAAAACCTCAGTGTTGAAGATGCGCTGGCGCTGGTGAAATCCTCGGCGACGGCGAAATTTGACGAAACCGTCGAAGTCGCGATGAATCTCGGGGTTGACCCGCGCCATGCGGACCAGATGGTGCGTGGTGTCGTCACCCTGCCGAATGGCACGGGCAAGACAGTGCGCGTCGCTGTTTTCGCACGCGGTCCCAAAGCCGATGAGGCCAAGGCCGCTGGTGCCGATATCGTCGGCGCCGAAGACCTGATGGAGACCATCCAGTCGGGCAAGATCGAGTTCGACCGCTGCATCGCAACGCCGGACATGATGCCGATCGTGGGCCGTTTGGGCAAGATCCTCGGGCCGCGCAACCTGATGCCGAACCCGAAAGTGGGAACGGTGACGATGGATGTGGCCGAGGCTGTCAACAGCGCCAAGGGCGGTCAGGTCCAGTTCAAGGTTGAAAAGGCCGGGATCATTCATGCAGGCATCGGCAAAGTGTCATTTGACGCGGCCAAGCTGGCTGAAAACCTGCGTGCCTTTGTCGATGCTGTGGCGAAATCCAAGCCTTCGGGCGCGAAAGGGGCCTATCTGAAAAAGGTCTCGGTCAGTTCCTCGATGGGGCCGGGCGTTTCGGTGGACATCGCCAGCGCCACACAGGGCTGAGAGAGTTTCAAAGACAAGCGAAAGGGCGGCCCAGTCGGGCCGCCCTTGTTCATGGCTGGATGTCGGAGCTCTGCGGCCTGACGCCTCAGAGGGTCACCGCGCTGTTCCGAAACGCGCTGTCCAGTCTTCGGCGATGGTCGTCATCCAGGACGGGTGGGGTTCCTTGAGGCCGGTGCCCATCTCGTCCGGGGCGAGCGTCGCGATACCCAGCTCCAGCGCATCGAAGCGGGCGCGGTCCTCAGGTGCCAGCAAATGCAGGCCCAGCACTGTCTGGAAGCCAAGGATTGCAGGATCCTGCGCGCGGGCCTGGATCTCGGGGTCGAGAATCAGATTTGCAAGCAGCAACGCGCCTTCCTTGTTGGCGGCATTATAGGGGATCGAGAGATAGGAGGAATTGGCCAGTGTGCCCTCGTCAAAGACGAAGGTGCGCACGCTGTCTTGCAATTCGCCATCTGCAATCGCGGCAGAGGCGCGGCCGGGGTTGAAGGAAAAAGCAATGTCGATCTCGCCATCAGCGAGAAGCTGGCCGAGCGCGGGCTCATTGGCCGGATAGGCGCGGCCCTGTCGCCAGAGATTGGGCGTGATTTCGTCCAGAAATTCCCAGAGCGGCGCGGTGACTGTTGCGTAGTCGGTGTCCTCGACCGGCCCCATCAACACGGACGGGTCGTCAAGAACCCCGTAAAGCGCTTGTTTCAGAAAGCTCGTGCCCAGAAAATCAGGTGGCTGGGGATAGGTGAAGCGGCCCGGATTTTCAGCAATCCACGCGCGCAGCGCAACCAGCGAGCGTGGTGGTTCAGGCAGGGTCGCACTGTCATGCTCGAACACCATCTGGAACATCGCCCAAGGGCTGCCAAAGCCTTCGACGGGCAGGGTGAAATCGACCAGCACGGCGGGGTTGGCTTCTGTATCGACCAGCGTC
>SKIM01000135.1 GCA_007116445.1 Natronohydrobacter sp. | reverse complement strand
GCAGCAAGACGAGGCACCATGACCTACCACGATCGCGGCACCACCTGGTTTCTGGCGCAGTTCAAGCCGAACAGCCACAATATCGCCGAGCGAAACCTGACGCGGCAGGGCTTCCGGACCTTTCTGCCGATGCGGGAAGAGACCAAACGTGCCCGCGGCAAGTTCATCACTCAGATGCGCCCGCTCTTCCCGGGCTATCTGTTCGTGGCACTGGACATGCTCCAGGGTGGCTGGCGCGCGGTGAACTCAACCTATGGCATCACGCGGCTGGTAAGCCTCGGCAAAGAGCCCACGCCCGTGCCGCTCGACCTGGTCAGCCAGCTCATGTTGCGCTGTGACCGCGAGGGAAAGCTTCTGCCGCCCAAGCTACTCAAGCGCGGCGATGAGGTGATGCTGACCAAAGGGCCGTTGACAGATTTCGTGGCCACGATCGAACGCATCGCGCCCGACAGGCGCGTCTATGTGCTGATGGAGCTGATGGGGGCGCAGACGCGAGTCGCAGTCAGCGCGGAACATCTGCGGGCGGTATGACAGTCGGGCCAGCAGAAACAGCCATGGCGGTCCTCGACAAGATGCTTTATCCGCCAGATCATAAACAAAACTCAATATTTCGAAGGACCATCTATGTGCGGCATCGTCGGCATTCTCGGCAAACACGAAGTCTCTCCCATCATCCTCGATGCCCTGCAGCGGCTGGAATACCGAGGCTATGACAGTGCCGGGATCGCCACGCTCGACCTTGGCCGGGTCGAACGCCGCCGTGCACTCGGGAAACTGATCAATCTCTCCGATTTATTGGTGCATGAGCCGCTGCGCGGTAAAGCTGGCATTGGCCATACGAGATGGGCAACCCATGGTGGGCCTTCCGTGGCCAATGCACATCCGCATCACGCTGGAAAGGTTGCTGTCGTCCATAACGGCATCATCGAGAATTTCCGGGCGCTGCGCGAGGAACTGACTGCAAGCGGCGGGGAGTTCACGTCCGAGACCGATACAGAGACGATCGTGCATCTTGCCAGTCGCTTCACAGCGAAAGGCATGTCTCCGCTTGACGCGGCGCGCGCGACCTTGGCACGGCTTGAGGGGGCCTTCGCGCTCGCTTTCCTGTTCGAGGGTGAAGAAGATCTGATGATCGCAGCGCGGCGCGGTTCGCCGCTCGTGATCGGGATCGGGGATGGCGAAATGTATGTCGGATCGGATGCGATCGCACTTGCTCCTTTGACCGATCAGCTGATCTATCTTGAAGAGGGCGATTGGGCAGCACTCAGCCGCACGAGTGTCGAAATCTATGACGACCAAGGAAAACCTGTCACGCGCCCGATCACGCGCATCGCTATCGAGAATACTCGGGTCGACAAGTCAGGCCATAGGCATTTCATGGCCAAGGAAATGGAAGAGCAGCCCGCCGTATTGCAAACGGCCCTCCAGAATTACCTGAGCAGAGACCAGAAGGCGCTCGAATTGCCCAAAGAGGTTGATTTTGCGGGCGCGGACAGAGTGATGGTGGTCGCCTGTGGCACCGCCCATTATGCCTGCCATGTGGCGAAATACTGGTTCGAGAAGTTCGCGGGCGTTCCGGTCGAGATCGATATCGCGTCGGAGTTTCGTTATCGTGCACCAGTTCTGACCGAAAAGACCATCGCGGTTTTTGTCAGCCAGTCCGGGGAAACGGCTGACACGCTGGCAGCCCTACGCCATGTGAAAGACCATGTTGCCAAGACCATCGCTGTCGTGAATGTTCCTACATCCTCGATTGCGCGCGAGGCGGACGTCGCCTTACCCTTGCATGCGGGTCCCGAAATCGGCGTGGCGTCAACCAAAGCCTTCACGGCACAGCTCCTCGTGCTTGCGCTCCTGGCGCTGAAAGCTGGGGAAGATCGAAAGCGCCTCGGCGCAGCGATGCTCGGGCAGCATCTCGATGCGCTGCAGAGCGTTCCGGGCTATGTGGCGCAAGCGCTCAATCATGAAGAAGACTATCGGCGCATCGCCGATGTCTTGGCGCGTCAAGATGACGTCCTGTTCCTGGGGCGGGGCCTGATGTATCCGCTTGCGCTGGAGGCTGCTCTCAAGCTCAAGGAAATCAGCTACATCCATGCCGAGGCCTATGCAGCCGGCGAACTGAAGCATGGCCCAATTGCGCTTATCGACAAGGACTTGCCTGTTGTGGTGATGGCGCCCCAGGACGAACTGTTCGACAAGACGATCTCGAATATGCAGGAAGTTATGGCCCGCGGTGGTCAGATCATCCTGATCACAGATCAGTCAGGGCTGCAGAAGGCAGGGCATTCAGGGCAGGCTCTCGTCATGCCCTCAGTGCCATCCTTCATCGCGCCTTTTATCTATGCGGTGCCAGCTCAAATGCTGGCTTATCACACGGCTCTCGCGCGAGGGACAGATGTTGATCAGCCGCGAAACCTAGCAAAATCGGTGACAGTCGAGTGATTGGAAAAAATTAATGCGGATACTTGTAACGGGCGGTGCGGGATACATCGGAAGCCACACATTGCTACAGCTTCTTCGTGAACAGCATGACGTCCTGGTCTTTGACAATTTTTCAAACAGCTCCCCTGAAGCACTGAAGCGCGTCAAGCAGCTGGCGAATGCTGACTTTGAGGTCTGCGAGGGTGATATTCAGGATTCTGTTCGATTGAGCGACGCATTTGGTACCTTCAAACCTGAGGCAGTGATCCATTTCGCAGGTCTGAAGGCCGTCGGGGAGTCTAACGAAAAGCCTCTGGAGTACTACGCGCAAAATGTTTCCGGCTCAATTGAACTTCTCAAGGCTATGGAGCGGCATGACTGTAAGAGGATTGTGTTTTCTTCATCGGCGACAGTGTACGGAGAGGCGAAGTATCTGCCGTATGACGAGCAACACCCGCTTCAACCGACCAACCCCTATGGTCGCACAAAGCATTTCATCGAAGAAATCATTCGCGACTGGGCGGCATCTTACAGAGGGGCGAGTGCGGTATTGCTCCGTTACTTCAATCCAGTGGGGGCGGATGCATCTGGCCGGATTGGCGAGGATCCAAACGACATACCCAACAATCTTGTTCCCTATATCTCTCAGGTGGCAGTTGGCAGGCTCAAGCACCTGAATGTGTTTGGTAATGACTATGACACGCGTGATGGAACCGGAGAGCGCGATTACATTCATGTCGAAGACCTCGCCCGCGCGCATCTGGCGGCAATTAACTTCACAGGTGAGACTACTGGATGCGAGGCAATCAATATCGGGACTGGCCAGGGCGCCACAGTACTGGAGATGGTCAACGCCTTCGAAAGCGCTTCGGGACGCTCTGTAGCTTATAAGATCGGTCCGCGGCGTGACGGTGATGTAGCCCGCAGCCTTGCTGCGGTCAGGAAGGCTGAAAAGCTCTTGGGTTGGAAAGCTCAACTCAATATCGATGATATGTGCAGTAGCACTTGGAATTGGCAATTCACTAATCCCAATGGCTACACCCAGAAATAGATGAGGACCCTTATTATGAAACCCGTTCGCAAAGCTGTTTTTCCTGTGGCCGGTTTCGGCACACGCTTTTTGCCCGCCACCAAGGCCATGCCCAAAGAACTCTTGCCCATCGTGGACAAGCCGCTGATCCAATATGCTGCTGAAGAAGCGATCGCCGCCGGTATCGACACGCTGATCTTCGTGACCGGGCGCAACAAGCGCGCGATCGAAGACCATTTCGACAGCAATCAGGAATTGGAAGCCGCCCTCCGCTCGAAGGGCAAGGTCGATCAAGCCGATATGGTGCACAGCATTCTGCCGGCGGGCGTCGAGT
>SKIM01000018.1 GCA_007116445.1 Natronohydrobacter sp. | reverse complement strand
GCCCCGCGTGACCCGTTCACCAGCCGCCGGATGGTGGATCTCTATGACGCCAAGGCCGATGCGGAAGCCGTGCTGGCCGCCATCGGTGCGCCTGCGCGCGCGCAGATCCATCGCACTCTGCCGGGCTGGTTCCATCCGGGCCGCGCGGGCGTGATCTCGCTCGGGCCGAAACTGCCGCTGGCGCTGTTTGGCGAAGTGCACCCCAAGCTGGTGAAGCATTTCGATCTGAAAGGGCCAGTCATGGCGCTGACAGTGCTGCTGGAAAACCCGCCCCTGCCCAAGTCGCGCAAGACCGCGCGCGCCCCGCTTGCAGTCAGTGCGTTGCAGCCGGTCGAGCGTGACTTCGCCTTCGTTCTGGATGCGCGGACGGATGCGCTGGCGGTGATCAATGCCGCAATGGGCGCGGATAAGGCGCTGATCGCAGGCGTGCAGGTGTTTGACGAATTCACCGGCGCGAAGGCCGAAGCGCAATTCGGCCCGGACCGCAAGTCGCTGGCGATTTCCGTGCGCCTGCAGCCCAATGAACGCACATTGACCGATGAGGATATCGAGGCCGTCAGCGCCAAGATCATCGCGAAGGTGACCAAAGCGACGGGTGGCACCTTGCGCGGGTAAGATCACGGATCGCGCAACCCTCACAGTTGCGCGATTGTCACTGGACATTGCGGATCGTGACCCCAGATGAAGCAGTGACGCAGGACCGGAACTCCGCGTCTTTTATGTTACTGTCCCTCGTTCCGCACCTTTACGCCCGGCCCTCGTGCCGGGCGTTTTTTCATCTTGCGGCTTGTTGCCGGGCGCGCCATTCTGCGCGCCATGACACGCCCCTCAGACGCCATGCTCAAAGACATACTGAAGCGCAGCAAGGTGATCGCTGTGGTCGGTGTGTCGATGAACACGGTCCGGCCCAGCTTCTATGTCGCGCGTTACCTGTCGCTCAAGGGCTACCGGATCATCCCGGTCAATCCCGGCCATGCGGGCGAAACATTGCTGGGCGAGACTGTGCGCGCGACGCTTGCCGATTGCCCGACGGATGTGGATATGATCGACATCTTCCGCCGCTCCGAACATGTGCCGCCACTGGTCGATGAGGCGCTGGCCCATCTGCCGGGGTTGCGCACTGTCTGGATGCAGATCGGTGTCAGCCATGCGGGGGCCGCGGCGAAAGCCCGCGCGCAAGGCGTGGATGTGGTCGAGAACCTGTGCCCGAAGATGGAATATCAGCGTCTTTTCGGCGAGTTGCGCATGGGCGGGATCAATACAGGCATCCTGTCCTCACGGCTATGAGGCGCGGCCCAGCTCCATGATCACGGCCCCGGCAGCAATCAGGCACATCAGCGCCAGTTTGCGCGGTCCGACGCGCTCTTTCAGGATGAACCAGCCGATCAGGGCCGCAAAAACTGTCGAGGTTTCGCGCAGCACCGCCGCTTCGCCGACCTTGCCGATCAGCGTGGCGATCATCACCGCGCCAAAGCTGACATAGGCGATCAATCCGCCCGCAACCCCGCGCATCAGCAATGGCAGCGGGGCCGGGCGCTGCGCCATATTGCGATAGCGCAACAGCCCCAGGATCATGAAATCCACTGAAGAAAGGAAGAAAAACCAGGCCAGAAAGGCCAGCGGCTCGCCCGAGATGCGGATCGCCCAAGCGTCATAGGTGGTATAGACCGCGACCATGACACCGCCCACCAGCGCCCAGACCAGCCCGATTTTCAACGCGCGCAGGTCGATCTGTTCTTCCGACAGGTTGCGCAAGGCCAGAAGCAGGATGCCCCCGGACAGACAGGCGACGCCCAGCCATTGCAGCGCGGTGTAATGCTCGCCGAAAAACAGCATCGCGGCGATGACGGTGATCAGCGGGCCAGTGCCGCGCACGACCGGGTAAACAACTGTAAAAGCGGCCTTTTCATAGGCAAGCGCCATCGCGAGTTTATAGGCGAAATGGATCACCACGACACCTGCGAGCACAGGCCACATATGCACGGGCGGCAAGCCGAACCAGAAGATCGCGACCGGCGCGGACATGACCACCAGCGCCAGATCGATCGAGCCGCGCGAAAGCCACGGGTCATGCGCGCCCTTTTGCAACGCGCCGAACACAGCATGCGCAAGGGCTGCTGTCAGCGCCAGAAGCGTGGCCAGTCGCGCCCCTTCCGGGGTGCCGACCAGCGAAAGGAGCCACTCGTTCATCACGCGCCTTCGGTTTGTTTAACTTGTGTCGGATATACCCGCGCGCGATGCGGGGCAAGGTCGCTCAGCCCTTGCGCGCGGCTTTCTCGGCAACGCCAGAGGTGCCTTCGCGGCGCGCGAGTTCCGCCTCGATCTCGGCCAGTGTCACGCCGCGCGCGGCACACATGACCAGCAGGTGGTAAATCACATCCGCCGCTTCCGAGGTCAGCCGCCCCGCATCGCCCTTGACGGCTTCGATGACCGCCTCGATCGCTTCTTCGCCAAACTTCTCGGCACATTTCTCCGGCCCCTTGGCCAGCAGCTTCGCAGTCCAGCTGGAGTCCGGGTCCGCGCCCTGGCGCGCGGCGATGGTTGCGGCCAGCCGCTCCAGCGCGCTCATGACAGTCGCACCGGGACGCCGGCTGCGGCCATATGCGCCTTGGCCTCGCCAATAGTGTATTCGCCGAAATGGAAGATCGACGCGGCTAGCACTGCCGAGGCGCCCGCGACCGTCACACCTTCGACCAGATGATCGAGCGTGCCGACGCCGCCCGAAGCGATCACCGGAACACCCACCGCATCGACAATCGCGCGCGTGAGCGGCAGGTTGAACCCCGCCCGCGTGCCGTCACGATCCATCGAGGTCAGCAGGATCTCGCCTGCGCCCTTGTCCGCGACGGTGCGCGCGAATTCCACTGCGTCGATGCCCGTGGGCTTGCGACCGCCATGGGTGAAAATCTCCCATTTGCCGGGGCTGACAGTCTTCGCGTCAATCGCCACAACGATGCACTGGCTGCCGAAACGATCCGCCGCCCGCGCGACCACATCCGGGTCGGCTACGGCTGCCGAATTGAACGACACCTTATCCGCGCCCGCGAGCAAAAGCGCCCGGACATCTTCGACCGTGCGCACGCCGCCGCCCACGGTCAGCGGCATGAAGCAATTCTCCGCCGTGCGCGTGACCAGACCGAACATTGTGCCGCGATTTTCATGCGTGGCGTGGATATCGAGGAAACACAACTCATCTGCGCCCGCGGCGTCATAGGCTTTCGCAGCTTCCACAGGGTCGCCTGCATCGATCAGATCAACGAAATTCACGCCCTTGACCACACGGCCATCAGCGACATCGAGGCAGGGAATGATGCGGGTCTTCAGCATGGCGCCGTGATAGCGCGGCGGTCATCCCGTGAAAAGAGGCATTTCTCGCAGGCTTGAATTCCACGGTGACCGAAGGTCACCACAAAGATGTATTTGACATAGATCAATGTCAGAGGAAGTGAGCTTGCCGCAGTCTGGACCTTCGATGCGGGAGGAGAGACAATGCGCGACACGATAGACCCGAATGCCCCTTTTGATGCCCGGCTGAATGATGTGCTGGGACGCTTGCGTCAGATGGAGGGCGATTTTCAGGCGGACATAGTTTCGGCCGCCGACGCGAAGCTGATCGACCGCGTGCTCGATCAGGCGCGGATCGCGGTCGAACAGGCTTCCGAACAGCATTTGCGTCAGATCGATGCCGCGCTGGCGCGGATGGTCGATGGCGAATATGGCTATTGCGCAAATTGCGGGGCCGCGATTGGTGTGGAACGTTTGGAGCGTCTGCCTGCGACGATACTTTGCGAGCGTTGTTGCAGGTGAGCGGCGCTTGCGTGCATCCCCGCAGTTGCCTATACGCGCGCTATGCTGGACCCTGTCTCAAATCGCCCCGAATTGCCGCCCGAAATTGCGCGGCGGCGCACCTTCGCCATCATCTCGCATCCTGATGCGGGCAAGACGACGCTGACCGAGAAATTCCTGCTTTTCGGTGGCGCGATTCAGATGGCCGGCCAAGTGCGCGCCAAGGGCGAAGCGCGGCGCACGCGGTCAGATTTCATGCAGATGGAGAAGGACCGCGGCATTTCGGTTTCGGCTTCGGCCATGTCATTCGACTATGCGAATTACCGGTTCAATCTGGTCGACACTCCCGGCCATTCGGATTTTTCCGAAGACACCTACCGCACCCTGACCGCTGTGGATGCAGCGATCATGGTGATCGACGGGGCCAAAGGGGTGGAAAGCCAGACCCGCAAGCTCTTCGAGGTCTGCCGCCTGCGCGATCTGCCGATCCTGACATTTTGCAACAAAATGGACCGTGAGAGCCGCGATACCTTCGATATTATTGACGAAATTCAACAAAATCTTGCGATTGACGTGACACCCGTCAGCTGGCCCATCGGCACGGGCGCAGATTTCCTCGGCTGTTATGATCTGTTGCGGGACCGGTTGGAGTTGATGGATCGCGCGGACCGGAACAAGCGCGGCGAAAGCGTCGTGATGCAGGGGCTTGATGATCCGGCCATGGCCTCGCATGTGCCTGAGCATCTGCTGACCAAGCTGCGCGAAGAGGTCGAGATGGCGCGCGAATTGTTGCCAGCGCTTGACCCGAAATCTGTGCTCGAAGGGCATATGACGCCGATCTGGTTCGGCTCTGCGATCAATTCTTTCGGGGTGAAGGAACTGATGGAGGGCATTGCGCAATATGCCCCCGAGCCACAGATGCAGCGCGCCGAAAGTCGCCAGGTCGCGCCAGAGGAAAGCAAGGTCAGCGGATTCGTGTTCAAGGTTCAGGCCAATATGGACCCGAAGCACCGAGATCGCGTGGCCTTCGTGCGTTTGGCATCCGGGCATTTTGAGCGTGGGATGAAGCTTACGCATGTGCGTTCGAAGAAGCAGATGACTGTGGCGTCGCCTGTCCTTTTTCTTGCCGCGGATCGCGAATTGGCCGAGGAAGCCTGGGCGGGCGATATCATCGGCATCCCGAATCATGGGCAATTGCGGATCGGGGATGCTTTGACCGAAGGCGAAGCCCTGCGTTTCACCGGGATCCCGTCCTTCGCGCCGGAGCTGTTGCAGGCTTGCAGGCCAGGTGATCCGCTGAAGGCAAAACATCTGGATAAAGCCTTGATGCAGTTTGCCGAGGAAGGGGCGGCCAAGGTCTTCAAACCGGTTTTCGGATCGGGCTATATTGTGGGCGTGGTTGGTCAGCTGCAATTCGAGGTTCTCGCCAGCCGGATTGAATTGGAATATGGCTTGCCGGTGCGCTTTGAGCCGACCCAATTCACCTCCGCGCGCTGGGTCAAGGGCGCAACTTCCGCGATTGAGGCCTTTACAGCTGCGAACAAGCAGCACATGGCAGAAGACAGCGACGGTGACCCTGTCTTCATGACGCGCCTGCAATGGGACATAGATCGCGTCGCGCGCGACTACCCGGATGTCAAGTTGACTGCAACCAAAGACATGATGGTATGACGTCGCAGATTAAGCATATTGCGCAAAAGTGGCTACCGGTTTTGCGCATAAAAACATGCGACAACAATAGGCTAGAGCAAAGGGCGCGGATGCTAATGCGCGCAACCTGCTCCAGTTACTCAGCTCAGCTGCCCTTTTGATCCGGGAAATTTCAACCTAACTGTCGCCAACGCCAACGCCAACACCAGCCACATGGGTGCCGCGCAAGCGCAACGAGTTTCTCGTGCTATCAATAACTGCGGATCAAGCCAACAAGCCGGCCCTGCACTTCGACCTGGTCATCGCGCAACAATCGGGTTTCATAAGCTGGATTGGCAGCTTCAAGCGCAATCATCCCGTTCTGCCGACGAAACCGTTTCAGCGTCGCTTCATGTCCCTCGACAAGCGCCACGACAATATCGCCATTTTCAGCTGTGTCCTGTTCCCGGATCACGACGATATCGCCGTTATTGATCCCAAGGTCGATCATCGAGTCGCCCTGTACCTCGAGCGCGTAGTGACCGGCCCGACCGCTCAGCATCGCGCTGGGAACCGTGATGTCGTTCACCACTTCGCTGATCGCAGCAATCGGCGTTCCTGCTGCGATCTTGCCCATGATCGGTAAATTGAGCGAGGCCGCTTCCACAGTCATTGCTTTTGCAGGCAGACCGGTTTTGTTCCGTCCGCCGCCATCAATCACCCGCGCTTCGAAGCCTTGACCCTGTAGCGCTTCAGGCAGCTTCAACACTTCGATCGCGCGTGCGCGATGCGGCAGACGACGGATGAAGCCACGTTCTTCCAGCGCGGTGATCAATCTGTGAATTCCTGATTTCGACCGCAGATCGAGAGCATCTTTCATCTCATCGAAAGACGGTGCGACGCCCTCTGCTTCCATCTGCGTGTGGATCAGTTTCAAAAGATCAATCTGCTTGCGTGTCAGCATATCATGCTCCCTGCAGCCACCCGGTTTCCCACATATTCGCACTATGTTCTAACTATGTTCCCGCTGGCTGTCAACAGGTTTCCAACGAAATATACTGCATTTGTTCTCCGGCCTTGCGCGGCCTGTCATGCGGCGGTCGGATCATCAGTGCCTGCGCAGTCGTCAACAGGCGCAGAAGGGAGCTGTCCTGATTGGGCAGGGGGGTGATTGTCGGGCCAGCGCCAAGCATCGCGCGCATGTAATGTGCCCTTGGTCCATTCGCAGGCAGATCAACTGTCACTTTTGCAACATTCGTGATCATTGGCGCAGCGGCGAGGCCTTGTAGGGCGCGCAGGGCAGGGCGCATGAAGACATGGCCACAAACGATTGCAGATACGGGATTACCCGGAAGTCCCAGAACCAGTGATCCGGCCAGAGTTCCGGCCATGAGCGGTTTGCCGGGCCGCATCGCAACCTTGTAGAAACTCCGCTTTGCGCCTCGCTTTTCGAGAACAGGCCCAACAAGGTCATGATCCCCGACGGATGCCCCGCCAATCGTGATCACAAGATCGGCGCCTTCTGCCAGTGCGAGAACTGCATGCAGACTGTCCTCGGTGTCCGAGGCGATGGGCAAGATGCGCGCAGATGCGCCTTCTTGTTCTGCCAATGCCTTGAGCGCAAAGACATTTGACGCAATGATCTGGTCGGGGCGTGGGGTCTCTCCGGGCATCACCAACTCATCACCGCTGGAGATGATTGCGACAGTCGGACGTTTGCTGACCGACAGCTCCGCGATATTCATTGCCGCGATCAGTGCCAGGTCGGAGGGGGTCAGGCGGCGCGGGGCGTCCAGCGTGAAGCCTGCCTTGAAATCAATGCCTTCGTCGCGGATGTAACGCGCCCCATCGAGACTGTCGCGAACTGTAATCACATCGCCGTCGCGGATGACATCTTCCTGGATGATGACGCGATTTGCCCCGATGGGCATAGGCGCACCTGTGAAAATACGCAGCGCCTGGCCCAGTGTGATCACACCCTCGAAGGCATGGCCCGCGGCGGCTTCGCCGATCACCTGCATGCGTTGGGACGGGCGGACAGGGTCACAGACAGCGTAGCCATCCATGCTGGAGGCCGCAAAAGGCGGCTGATTCCGCGTCGCCACCACTGGCTTGCGCAAAACGCGCCGATGCGCATCGGCCAATCCGACGGTTTCGGTCCCGACAGGCGAAACCAGCGCGAAAATCCGTGTCAGCGCATCCTCGACGGAGATCACGTATCCGCCTCGTATCGCCCTGATTTCCCACCATCTTTCAGCACGACACGGGTAGCGGTAATGGTCATGGATTTCTCGGCGGCCTTGAGCATGTCATAGATCGTCAGCGCCGCGACCGAGGCGGCGGTGAGGGCTTCCATCTCGACCCCGGTCTGGCCAGTGGTGCGCACTTCTGCGCGGATACGCACACCGGGCAGCGCTGCGTCCGGGGTCAGATCGACTGTGACCTTGGTGATCGGCAGCGGATGGCAGAGCGGGATCAGATCAGCGCAACGTTTCGCGCCCATGATCCCGGCAAGCCGCGCCACGCCCAGAACATCGCCTTTCTTCGCCCGCCCTTCAGTGATCAACGCCAGCGTTTCAGGGCGCATCTGCACGGCGCTTTCGGCAATGGCGACGCGCGCGGTATGGGACTTTTGCGACACATCGACCATATGCGCATGGCCTTCAGCGTCAAAATGTGTCAGTTTTTCCACATCACACCTCGGCAGGGACGGGATTGGCCAGAATCGCGCGAGTGGCCGCAGCGACATCGGGCTGGCGCATCAGGCTCTCACCTATCAGGAAGCTGCGCGCCCCATATCCGGCAAGACCCGCGAGATCGGCTGGCGTGTAGAGCCCACTTTCCGCGATCAGACGTTTGCCTTCGGGCACCAGGCTCGACAGGCGCCGTGTCGTTTCCAGCGTGACCTCGAAGGTCTTGAGATTGCGGTTATTCACCCCCAGAAGCGGCGATTTCAACGCCAATGCGCGGGTCAGTTCGTCCTCGTCATGGACCTCGACCAGCACATCCATGCCCCAGGCGAAGGCTGCATCCTCAAGTTCCTGCGCCTGTGCATCGCTGACCGAAGCCATGATGATCAGGATGCAATCAGCCTGCAGCGCGCGGGCTTCGGCCACCTGATAGGTGTCATACATGAAATCTTTACGAAGTGCGGGCAGGCTGGTCGCCGTGCGGGCTTGGGTCAGGAAGGCATCCGCGCCCTGAAAGCTCGGGCTGTCGGTCAGCACGCTCAGGCAGGTGGCGCCACCGGCCTGATAGGCCGCGGCCAGTGCGGGCGGGTCGAAATCGGCGCGGATCAGACCCTTGGAGGGGCTGGCTTTCTTGATCTCGGCGATCAGGCCGTAGCCGGTCGCTTCGGCGCGCGCCAATGCATCGGCAAAGCCGCGCGGGGCAGGGGCTGCGCGTGCGGCCTCCTCGACCTCGGGCAGGGGGTGACTGGCCTTGCGGGCGGCGATTTCGTCCAGCTTATAGGCTTTGATCTTGTCGAGGATGGTGGCCATGTTGCCCTCCGGGTGTCAGGGTTGCACGGGACTGATGCGGGCCAGCGCCTCGACGGTCTGGCGCGCGGCACCCGACGTGATGCTGTCACGCGCGCGCGCCACGCCATCCGCCAGATCCGTGGCCTTGCCCGCGATGACCAGTGCTGCAGCGGCGTTCAGCAGCACTGCGTCACGATAGGCCGGGCGACCTGCGCCCGACAGAACAGCGCGCAATTCCGCAGCATTGGTGGCCGGGTCGCCGCCCAGCAGATCCTCGAACGGGTGCAGCGGCAGGCCCGCATCCTCAGGATGCAGAGTGAAACGACGCAAGCTCCCATCATCCAGCGCGACAACCTGGCTTTCGGCCGCGACAGACAATTCGTCCGTCCCGTCGCCACCATGCACGAGCCAGGCGCGGGTCGTGCCCAGCGCCTGCAGGGTTTCGGCCATCGGCTCCAGCAGGTCGGGCGAAAACGCGCCGGTCAGCTGGAATTTCACGCCCGCCGGATTGGTCAGCGGCCCGAGGATGTTGAAGATCGTGCGCGTGCCAAGCTCCATGCGCACCGGGCCGACATGGCGCATCGCGGGGTGATGCATGGGCGCCATCATGAAGCCGATGCCGACCTCTGCCAGCGCACGCTCGACGATCTCGGCCCCGGCCATGACCTCAATCCCCAGCGCGCCCAGCGCATCCGCCGCGCCGGATTTCGACGACAGGTTGCGATTGCCGTGTTTGGCGACGGTCACCCCTGCGCCGGCCACGACGAAAGCCGTCGCAGTTGAAATGTTCAGCGTGCCCTTGCCGTCGCCGCCAGTGCCGACGATATCCATCGCGCCCTCTGGCGCGCGGACCTTGACGCAGCGTGCGCGCATGACCGCAGCAGCGGCGGCATATTCATCGACCGTTTCGCCGCGGGTGCGCAGCGCCATCAGGAACCCGCCGGTCTGGGCGGGCGTGGCCTGCCCTTCAAAGAGCAGATTGAACGCGGCCTCGGCCTCTGTGCGGGTCAGGGGGCGGGTGGCCGCGATGCCGATCAGGGGTTTGAGATCCTCCATCATGCCAGCGCCGCCGCCTGATCGAGGAAGTTGCGCAACAGCGCGTGGCCATGTTCCGAGCGGATGCTTTCGGGATGGAATTGCACACCCTCGATGGGCAACTCGCGGTGACGCAGGCCCATGATCAGCCCGTCTTCAAGCCAGCTCGTGATCTCCAGACAGGCAGGCAGGCTGTCGCGTTCGACCACCAGCGAATGATAGCGGGTCGCGGCCAGTGGCGAGGGCAGGCCCGTGAACACGCCCTTGCCTGCGTGATGCATCTGCCCCAGCTTGCCATGCACGATCGAGGGGGCCCGCACGACGCGTCCGCCAAAGGCCTGACCAATGGTCTGATGGCCGAGGCAGACGCCCAGCAATGGCACCCGCGCCTCAGCGGCAGCCAGCGTCAGCGGCAGGCAGATGCCCGCCTGATCAGGGTCGCAGGGACCGGGCGAGAGCACGATCGCCGACGGGCGCAGTGCCATGGCCTCTTGCACATCCAGCGCATCATTGCGCTTCACGGTCACATCCGCGCCGAGCTCGCCAAGATAATGCACCAGATTATAGGTGAAGCTGTCGTAATTGTCGATCAAGAGCAGCATGGCGCGGGGTCCAGTCGAAGGGCCAGAATACCGCCTACATGCCCGCGCCACAGGCCCGAGGTCAAGGGCAAGGGCGTCAATCTGTTTGATCCTGCTCTGCATTTATGGGATTGTCACACTCATAAGCGCGAGATCAGCGCGGGGCAGGGTGACGGCAAGTGTGGGGTCGAGTGTGGATAAGTCGCTAGGGGCAGGCTTGGGTGTCGGGACCGCGCTGGTCGTGGTGGGCTTTTTGGGCAGCGCTGTGCTCTTTCCGCCAGCCGCGCCCGAACGCGCCGCGTTCGAGGACACCGCTCTTGAAGCCCCGCGCGCAACACCCCCCGAGCCAGAGGCACCCGACCCGCGCGCGGAAGAAACATCACTGCCCGAGATTCCCGCAGATGAAGAGGCGCTCGCGGCAGATCCGGTCGCGCGCCCCGCGCCCGAACCCTCTGTTGTGGATATGGCCGAAGCCGTGGAAACCGCACCGCCGCCGCAAGAGCCCGAACTGGCCTCCGAGCTGGCCCCCGAGGCGGCCGGAACAGAGCCAATCCCGGAAACGGAGCCGCCATCGGATGACAGGCCGCCCGAGCCCCGCGCGCCGGATAACGCCGCGCCCACGGCGCGCTTGCCTTCGGGGATCCTGCCCACCCCGCGCGGTGACGGCGCGCGCGTCTTGCCGCAGGTCACACCGCCTGCGCCCGAGGCTTCGGAGACACGCGCACCCAGCGCGGCCCCACCGGCAGAAGACGCGCCCGCACTGCGGACGCAGCCTGCAGGGACGCGGCCGGATGTATCAATCTCGCGGCTGCCCCAGATCGGCAGCGCGGATCAGCCGCCTGCACATGCGGGCGATGTGCTGCCCCCACGCGACGCCATGGTCACTGCGCTCGAACGTCACTCGTTTTACGCAGGCAAAGGCGATGCCGCACGCATGGCCGTGATCCTTGCGGATCCCGGTCTGCCTTTGCCGATGCGCGAGACGCTGGCAGCGTTCGACCTGCCGCTGACAGTCGCGCTCAACCCGCTTGACAGCTCCGCCCCCGACGCAGCCCGGCTCTATCGTGATGCGGGCAAAGAAGTGCTGATCCTCGCCACCGACATCCCCGACGGCGCGACAGCGAGCGATCTCGATGTGACCTTCAGCGCCTATTTTGCCTCCGTTCCGACAGCTGTCGGCGTCATCGATACGCCCGAAGGCGGCTTCGCGCGCAATGCGGCTCTGCTGGGACAGGTTCTGCCTTTGCTCGCGCAGGATGGCCATGGCCTGGTGACTTTCGCGGGCGGGCTTGCGCAGTCAGCGCGGGCCGCGCAGGCCGCCGGCATCGCACAGGCCGAAGTGTTCCGCAGTCTGGACACAGGTGACGAAAGCGCCTTCACGATCCGGCGCTTCCTCGACCGCGCGGTGTTTCAGGCCAGCCAGATGGGGCATGTGATCGTCTTCGGGGATGCGTCCAATGCCGCAACGATCGAAGCCCTGACGATGTGGCGCGACGCAGGGCCGCCCGATCAGGTGGCCGTCGTCCCTGTTTCGGGGATCCTGCTCAACATGCCCTGAACGCCCCGGCCGCGCGCGGCCCCCCTTGATGCGATCCCGCGCCCGGTCTAGACCTGCGGGGATGGCCCCTTGCTGGAATCGGTAGACAGACCGCACTTAAAATGCGTTGCTCTTATGGGCGTGAGGGTTCGAGTCCCTCAGGGGCCACCAGCCGCCGCGCGCTTGCGGGTCAGGCTTTCAGCCTGACCTGTATCGTGTTACCTGCCGATTTGCGCAGCTCGAATGCGCCACTGCGCGCGACCAACTCGCTCAGCTTCGCGCAACCATAATTGCGGCTGTCGAAATCGGGATTGGCGGCCACAATGAACTGTCCCAATTGCCCGAGTGAGAACCACTCCTCGTCCTTGTCGATATGCTGCATCGCCGCCTTGATCAGTGGCACGGCCTTCGCTGGGGCCATACGCTCACCCTTGCCTGCGCGATCAGGCTCTGTTTCAGGCAGGATGTTTTCGACAAAAATAAACCGCTTGCAGGCCTTGCGAAAGGCTTCCGGCGTCTTTTGCTGTCCGATGCCATAAACATCCAGCCCCTGTTCGCGGATGCGGCTTGCCAGGCGCGTGAAATCACTGTCCGAACTCACCAGCACGAACCCGTCGAACCGCCCGGAATGCAACAGATCCATGGCATCGATCACCAATGCGATATCGCTGGAATTCTTTCCCACCGTATTCGCGGGCTGGTGATGGGGCACCAGCGCCAGCACCGGCAGCTTGTCCTGCCAGCCTGACATCTGCTGGCGCGAGAAATCCCCGTAAATGCGCCGTACCGATGCCTCGCCGAGGCTGGCGATCTCCTCGAAAATCGCCTCAGCCCATTTCGGCGAGGAATTATCCGCGTCAATCAAGACAGCCAGAAGCGGGATACCTGCGCGCGCCATGGCACTTTCCTTTCATCCTTGTCCAAATATCCCGGGGGAGGGACCGAAGGGACCGGGGGCAGAGCCCCCAGCCTCACAGTTTGCGATACATCACAAACGCGTCCACAAAGCCATGCTGCGGATGCCGGAACGCCCCAGGCAGACGCCCGGCAATCGCAAAACCGTTGGCCTGCCAAAGCGCCACGGCGCGGCTGTTGCTGGAGACCACGCAATTGAACTGCATCGCCAGATAGCCCTGCGCGCGCGCCCGATCCAGCGCATCGGTCAGCATCGCGCGCGCCACGCCCCGTCCCTGAGCCGCAGGCGCGGTCACGAAGCCGCAATTGCACACATGCGCGCCCCCGCCTTTCTGGTTGGGGCAAATATAGTAGCTGCCGAGGATCTCTGCCCCCTGATGCGCGAGATAGGCCTGATGCGTGCCCCCCTGCCACCATGCCAGCGCCGCGTCGCGCCCAATGGCCGGGTCGATGGCATAAGTGTCGCCTGCGCGAAACACCGGCTCCAGCATCGCCCAGAGCGCGTCGTCATCTGTTCCGCCGCGCGCCGGCCGCATCTGTGGCATCGCGTCTTGCGACATCTGTTCTGTGGGGCTGTTCGTGCTCATGCAACGGCATAGACAATCGCACAGCGGCCGGGTCAAGGGTG
>SKIM01000066.1 GCA_007116445.1 Natronohydrobacter sp. | reverse complement strand
CAGTTTCGCTTCGACAAAATCGGCATGAGTGCGCGCGAAAAGCTCGTCCCAGAGCCTTTCGCGCAAGGTCTGGGCCAGCCCCTCGTTGCCGCACAGAAACCGATGCTCCAGCAAAGCAGTGCGGATGGTGATATCTTCGCGCCCGAGCCGCAGACATTCCGCCACGGTGCGACTGGCATGGCCGATCTTCAGCTTCATGTCCCAGATGATGTAGAGCGTCGATTCGATGACCTGCTCGACCCAGCCTGTGACCTTCCACGGCACCAGAAACAAGAGATCAATATCGGAATGCGGCGCCATCTCGGCGCGCCCATAACCGCCCACCGCCAGCACTGCGATCCGCTCGCCCTCCGAGGGATTGGCATTTGGGTGCAGCCGCGTCTGCACGACCCGCAATGCTGTGGTGACGATGGCGTCGGTCAGTCGCGTGTTGGCGGCGACGAAAGAACGTGCCTCGCCGGGATGCTCGGCGAACAGCGCCTCCAGCCGCGCGGCCCCGGTCTGCAGCGCCGCACGCAATTCGGTCACGATCACCTTGCGCTGGGCTTTGCCGCCCTGCGCGTCGGGATCGTCCATCGCAGCCTCCAGACGCGCGTGCAGCGCGTCCGTATCGAGCACGTGCTCTGGTGGAAACAGCCGTGCGGCGCGGTCTGAATACCGCGCCGTTTCCGGCAGGGTCAGCGCCACGGGCGTCAGGCTGGCAGAGGTCAGGATGCGCCCCCCGCGAAGCTGCGCGGTGCCGGGCTGAGCACCCGGACGCGCTGGTTGCGGATCTCGGCCACTGCCAGTGCGCGCTCGTTCATCCCGTCACGGCGGAAGCGGAAGATGCCATTGACGCCGATGAACCCATCCGACCGGGTCAGCGCCTCGATGGAGAAAGGCGCATTGCCGCCGCGACGGATCATCGTCCCGACTGCGGCAAGCGCGTCATAGCCCAGTGCCGCGACAGGCGAGGGATTCGCGTCATGCGCCGCGCGATAGCGGGCGCGAAACTGGTCGTTGAGTGCGGGATCAGGCAAGGCGAACCAGCCGCCCTGCAACCCCGACAGCTCGAGCGTCGCGGGCGGAATATCCCAGCGCGTCAGCCCCATGAACTGAAAATCGCGCGGTGAGACATTGTTGCGTGGCAGGCTTTCAGCCAGCAGCGGCAAGGCCCCCTCCGAGCCTGCGGTCATCAGGATGCTCTGCGCGCCTGACGATCCGGCCGTCTGCGCAATGCGCGGCAGCGCCGCAGAGATGCCCTGTTGCGAGAACGCGTAGGATTGGGTCGCCACAATGGTCGCGGCCGTGCGCTGCGCCGCCATCTGGATCGCGCGCTCAGCCACCTGCCCCGCCGGGGTCTGTTCGGAGAGGATCATCACCCGACCACGCCCCTGCGACGCCGCATAGCTGAGAATGCGGGTGGCGGTATTGTCGAAAAGCGGCCCCAGCAGGAAGACATTGCCCCCCGCCACTTCGGGATTGTTGGAGAAGCTCAGAACATTGACGCCGGCTTGCGCCGCGACCGGGCCCACGGCCTGCGTGACATTTCCATGCAACGGGCCGACGATGATCCGCGCGCCGTCATTGATCGCCTGCGCCGTCAGCTGCGCCGCGCGATTGGGATCGACGCCAACCTGATAGACGCGCAGGTCGATCTGCACCCCGCCCATATCCGCCATGGCCAGCCGCGCGGCATTTTCCAGCTCGCGCGCCAGCGACTGCCGCGACGTGTCGCTGTCACCGCCAGGCAGCATCAGCGCGACGACAGTGGGACGCGAAGACCCGCCAGCAAGACCGCCCAGCGCCGGCACATCACAGGCCGCCACGAGCATCGAGGCCGCGACCGCGCCCAGCATGGACCGACGGCTGAGTCGTCTGGACTGATCGGATGAGGTTGGCTTACCCATGCACCGTTACTCCTGCCTTGCATCATGTGTTCCGAAGCCTCACAGTAAGCGCGGGTGTTTGCGAAGTAAACGCTCCAGTGGATTTTCCCTTAGCCAAAGCTTGTTCTTCTCCATGAGCGACGACCTGCCCCAGAGTTCTGCAGCCCGCGCCATCGCACCGGGTCTGCATCTGATCGCCACGCCCATCGGCGCGGCGCGCGACATCACACTGCATGCGCTCGATCTGCTGGCAGGCGGCGACGTGCTTGTGGCCGAAGACACCCGCAGCCTGCGCCATCTGATGGAAATCCATGCCATCGCCCTGAACGGACGTCGCGTGCTGGCCTATCACGATCACAACGGGGCACGGATGCGCCCGACGATCCTCGCGGCGCTGGCCGAGGGCAAGAGCGTGATCTATGCCTCGGAAGCTGGCACGCCTTTGGTGGCCGATCCGGGGTTTCAGCTGGCGCGCGCAGTGATCGAGGAAGGTTTCGATCTGCACACGGCCCCCGGCCCTTCTGCCGCGCTGGCTGCGCTGACCGTGGCGGGACTACCCTCGGACCGTTTCTGCTTTCTGGGGTTTGCGCCGACCCAGGCAGGCACAAGGCGCAAATTCATCGCCGAGGCCGCAGCGATCCCGGCCACGCTGATCTTCTACGAATCCCCCAAACGCATTAACCGGCTGTTAGCTGCTTTATGCGATGGTCTGGGCAAGGATCGTCAGGCCGCAATGTGTCGCGAACTCACCAAACGGCATCAGGAAGTGCTGCGCATGTCGCTGGGCGAATTGGCCGATGCCCTGCGCGACAGGGTCTTGAAAGGAGAAATCGTGCTGCTTGTGGATCGCGGAGAAGCCCCTGTCGCGGATGCGGCGCAGCTTGACAGCGCGCTCGATGACGCGCTGACGGACATGCGGCTGAAAGACGCGGTCAGCCATGTGGCGCAAACATTGGGCCTGCCGCGCAGACAGGTCTATCAGGCTGCTCTGGCCAAGGAGAAACCGGAATGAAGCAGACGCGGAATTACCATGCCGGGCTCGCGGCCGAAGCGTCGGTGCTGCGCGACTATGTCGATCAGGGATATCGCATCCTTGCCCGGCGCTTCCGGGGCGCGCGCGGGGAAATCGATCTGGTGCTGGAAAAAGACGCCGTGGTGGTTTTTGTCGAGGTCAAGAAAAGTCGCAGCTTCGACGCTGCGCTGGCACGGCTGGGGGCGGCGCAAATCGGCCGTATCCTTGATACGGCCTCGGAATTCCTTGGCCTGACGCCGAAAGGCCAGCTAACCGAAACCCGCTTTGATGTGGCGCTAGTCAATGCTCATGGCCAGGTCTCGGTCCTGCATAACGCCCTCGCGCCCTGAGCCGGGCCATTGCAAGCGTCGCGCGCATCCGGCATTCAGGACGCGCACAGGCAGGACTTGTGCGCCGATGACAAGAGGACAGAATGACCCTGCGCGTAGCTTTCCAGATGGACCCGATCGAGGCCGTCGATATCTTCGCCGATAGCAGTTTCCGGATCGCGCTCGAGGCCCAGACGCGCGGTCACGAGGTCCATGTCTACACGCCCGACCAGCTCAGCTTCCGCGAAGGTCGCATCATGGCGCGCGCCCGCGCGGTGCGTCTGCAGGCGGTCAAGGGCGCGCATGTCGAATTCGGACCTGAAGAAGACGTGGATCTGGGCCAGTTCGATGTCGTATGGTTGCGTCAGGATCCGCCCTTCGACATGGGCTATATCACCACGACGCATCTGCTCGACATGATCCATCCGCGCACGCTGGTCGTGAATGATCCGTTCTGGGTGCGCAACTATCCCGAAAAACTGCTCGTGCTGCAATTCCCGGAGCTCACACCGCCAACGATGATTGCGCGGGATCTGGCGACGATCCGCGCCTTCAAGGCCGAGCATGGGGATGTGATCCTCAAGCCGCTCTATGGCAATGGCGGCGCGGGGGTGTT
>SKIM01000141.1 GCA_007116445.1 Natronohydrobacter sp. | reverse complement strand
CGCGCTTGTGCATGGCTTATGGCGCGGCCGTGGTGGTCATGGCCTTTGACGAGGCGGGACAGGCCGACACATTCGCCCGCAAGACCGAGATCTGCGCCCGCGCCTATCGCATCCTGACCGAGGAGCTGGGCTTTCGGCCCGAGGATATCATCTTTGACCCCAATATCTTCGCTGTCGCCACGGGGATCGAGGAACATGACAATTACGGTGTCGATTTCATAGAGGCCACACGCTGGATTCGTACAAACCTGCCCCATGCACATGTCTCGGGCGGTGTGTCGAACCTGTCCTTCAGTTTTCGCGGCAATGAGCCGGTGCGCGAGGCGATGCACGCGGTGTTCCTCTATCACGCCATTCAGGCGGGGATGGATATGGGGATCGTCAATGCGGGCCAGCTGGCGGTCTATGACCAGATCGACCCCGAGCTGCGCGAGGCTTGCGAAGATGTCGTGCTGAACCGACGGAAGGATGGCACAGAGCGATTGCTGGAAATCGCAGAGCGCTTCCGGGGCGGGGTGCGCGAGGAACGCGTGCGCGATCTGGCCTGGCGCGACTGGTCGGTCGAAAAGCGACTGGAACATGCGCTGGTCAATGGCCTGACCGAATTCGTCGAGGCCGATACCGAAGAAGCCCGACGCGCCGCCGCGCGCCCGCTCAATGTGATCGAGGGGCCGTTGATGGCGGGGATGAATGTCGTGGGTGACCTCTTTGGCGCGGGCAAGATGTTCCTGCCGCAGGTGGTGAAATCGGCCCGCGTGATGAAACAGGCGGTCGCGGTGCTGCTGCCTTACATGGAAGAGGAAAAGCGCCTGAACGGGGGCGAGGGGCGGCAGACGGCAGGCAAGGTTTTGATGGCGACCGTGAAGGGCGATGTGCATGATATCGGCAAGAATATCGTGGGCGTGGTTCTGGCCTGCAACAATTACGAGATCATCGATCTGGGCGTAATGGTCCCGCCGCAGAAAATCCTGCAGGTCGCGCGCGAAGAAAAGGTCGATATCATCGGGCTGTCTGGGCTGATCACGCCCTCGCTCGATGAAATGGTGCATCTGGCTTCCGAAATGCAGCGCGAGGGATTTGACATTCCGCTGCTGATCGGTGGGGCGACGACCTCAAAGGTGCATACGGCGGTGAAGATCGCGCCATGCTACACGCGCGGGCAGGCGGTCTATGTAACCGATGCCAGCCGCGCGGTGGGGGTTGTCGGCGCGCTGCTCAGTGATGCGCAGAAAGACAGTTATATCGCGGGCATCCGCGCCGACTATGTCGAGGTCTCGGAGCGTCATGAGCGGTCCGAGCGCGCCAAGGAACGCCTGAGCTATGCGGCGGCGCGCGCCAATGCGCTGGCGCTTGACTGGGACGCCTACACGCCGACAAAGCCGCGCTTCACAGGCGCGCAAATGATCGAGGATTGGGATCTCGTCGAGATCGCGCGCTATATCGACTGGACGCCATTCTTCCAGACATGGGAGTTCAAGGGCGTCTATCCCAAGATCCTGTCGGATGAAAAACAGGGTGCCGCTGCGCAGGCGCTGTTTGACGATGCGCAGGCGATGCTGCAGCAGATCACCAGCGAAGGCTGGTTCAAGCCGCGCGCCGTTCTGGGCTTCTGGCCTGCCAATGCGGTTGGCGATGACATCCGGCTATTTGCCGATGACACCCGCACGACCGAGCTTGCGACCCTGCACACGCTGCGCCAGCAAGTGCCCAAGCGCGGCGGGCGGCCCAATGTGGCGCTGTCGGATTTCGTGGCGCCCCTTGGGCGCGGCGCGGATTTCGTGGGTGGTTTCGTCGTCACCGCCGGGCCGGAAGAGGCCGAGATCGCGGAGCGCTTCGAGCGCGCAAATGACAATTACGGCAGTATCATGGTCAAGGCACTGGCGGATCGCTTCGCCGAGGCAATGGCCGAATTGCTGCATGAACGCGTGCGGCGCGAGCATTGGGGCTATGCGCCCGATGAGCGTTTCACCGCTGAAAAGTTGGTGGCCGAAGCCTATGATGGCATTCGACCCGCGCCGGGCTATCCTGCACAGCCTGATCACACCGAAAAACTGACACTGTTCCGTCTGCTCGATGCCGAAGCCGCGACAGGTGTCAGCCTGACCGAGAGTATGGCAATGTGGCCCGGATCATCCGTCTCGGGGCTCTATATCGGGCATCCTGACGCTTATTATTTCGGGGTCGCGAAGGTCGAGCGTGATCAGGTCGAAAGCTACGCTGCACGCAAGGGCATGGAAATCGCTGAGGTCGAGCGTTGGCTGGCCCCTGTGCTCAATTACAACCCCGCGAAACTCAGCGCGCGTCAGGCCGCGTGATCGCGGTGCAAGCGCCGCACGGCCTCTGCGACAAATGCAAACAGCCCCTGAAATCATTCAGGGGCTGTTTGGCATTTCAGGCAGCGCTATTCAGGCAGCAGTCTGGCCTTTGGACAATGCGCGCTTGATCTTCAGCGCGTTGGCCGACAGTTCTTCGTCCTTGGCGCGGGCCAGATAGGCATCCAGACCACCGCGGTGATCCACCGAACGCAGCGCAGCCGAAGACACGCGCAGTTTGAAGCTGCGGCCAAGCGCTTCGGATTGCAGCGATACGTCCTGCAGGTTCGGCAGGAAACGGCGACGCGTCTTGTTATTCGCGTGGCTTACATTGTTACCCGTCATCGGGCCTTTTCCGGTCAGTTCGCAACGGCGCGACATGGGATCATCCTCGTGCTATCAAACGCCGCAAGCCCCTGAAACCAGATCCTGCGGCAAATATCGTCAGACGGCCCTGCAGGGCAGAACCGGGAATACTCGCGCGCTCTTAGGCGCTATCGCGTTTGGCGTCAAGCGATTCCGGCTGCGCAGGCGCAAGGAATTCCGGCCAGATCCGGGCAATCAGATCGCGCGCGGCCCGCGCGGCCGTGATTTGCCCCCCCGCCACCTGTTCGGCCAGCTGCGCGTTCATCGCGCGGGCCTCGGGCGCGGCCAGACGCGCTAGAAGCACCTGGCGCAGCTCTTCCTGAAACCAGTGCCGCGCCTGTTCAGCGCGCCGGGCCTGCCAATGCCCCTGCGCGCGCCGCCAGTCCACAAGCTCGGTGATTTCGGCCCAGACCTGATCGAGCCCGGCCACTTCCAATGCTGAAACCGTCATCGCCTTGGGAAAACCCGACGGATCTTGCGCACGGCGTCGCAACAGTCGCAGAGCGCCAGCGTAATCCGCACAAGTACGTGTCGCGGTCGCTTTCAACTCGCCGTCGGCCTTGTTGACCACGATCAGGTCTGCCGCTTCCATGATCCCGCGCTTGACGCCTTGCAATTCATCGCCGCCCGCAGGCGCAAGCAGGAGCAGGAACACATCCGACAGCTCGGCCACGACAGTTTCGGACTGGCCCACGCCAACAGTCTCGATCAGCACGATATCATATCCCGCCGCCTCACACAGCGCCACCGCCTCGCGGGTGCGCCGCGCGACACCGCCCAGATGCGATTGACTGGGGCTGGGGCGAATGAAGGCCGAAGGGTCACGCGACAGCCGCTCCATCCGCGTCTTGTCGCCCAGAATAGAGCCGCCGGTGCGCGCGCTCGACGGATCGACCGCCAGCACTGCAACACGCAGGCCCTGCCCTGTGAGCATCAGCCCGAAACTCTCGATAAAGGTGGATTTACCCACGCCCGGTGTGCCGGACAGGCCGATGCGGATCGCCTCACGGCCGTTTTTCGCCACGGCCTCCAGCAACGCCTCTGCGGCAGCGCGATGTGCGGGTCTTGTGCTCTCGACCAGCGTGATCGCGCGGGCCAGAGCACGGCGATCGCCCGCGATGATGGCCTCGGACAGGGCTGCTATCTCCATGATCGGCCTTCCTCCTCTGAGCGTCCTGT
>SKIM01000007.1 GCA_007116445.1 Natronohydrobacter sp. | reverse complement strand
GTTCGTGCTGAATTGCAATGTCGGCGAGGATGTGACCTTCGACGCCATTCGCGGCAAGCATGACGCCGTGCTGATCGCGACCGGCGTCTACAAAGCGCGCGATCTGACCGCGCCGAACGCCAGCGCGCCGGGCGTGGTCAAGGCGCTTGATTTCCTGACGGCCTCGAACCGCAAGAGCTTCGGTGATGACGTGCCCGAGTTCGACAGCGGCGCGCTGAATGCCGATGGCAAGCGGGTCGTGGTCATTGGCGGTGGCGACACGGCCATGGACTGCGTGCGCACGGCGGTGCGGCAGGGCGCGACATCTGTGCGCTGCCTCTATCGGCGCGACCGAGAGAACATGCCCGGATCGCGCCGCGAGACCCAGAACGCCGAGGAAGAAGGCGTCGAATTCGTCTGGCTGACTGCCCCCTCGGGTTTCGTGACCGATGACAGCGGCGCGCTGACCGGCGTGCGCGTGCAGAAGATGCGGCTGGGCCAGCCCGACGCGACCGGACGCCGCGCGCCGGAACTGATTGAGGGCGCGGATTACACCGAGGATGCGGATCTCGCGATCATGGCATTGGGCTTTGAGGCGGAAGACCTGCCCACGCTCTGGGGCGTGCCGGAGCTGACGGTCACCCGCTGGGGCACGATCAAGGCGAAGTTCAACACGCATGAGACGGATCTGCCCGGTGTCTGGGCGGTGGGCGATATCGTGCGCGGGGCTTCGCTCGTGGTCTGGGCCATTCGCGACGGGCGCGAAGCCGCTGAATCGATGCTGAAATATCTGTCGGCCCCCGCGCAGGTTGCGGCCGAATAATCCTCTTTCCTTGGCAAAAGGACCGATCGAATGACGACATATGATGCAGCCTGGGCCGCCGCTGAAGAAGCACGCCGCGCTCAAATCGCTGAACATGGGCTTTACCGGGCCGAGGATGAGCATTCCTCTTGCGGGGTAGGGCTCGTGGCGGCGGTGGACGGCAAGCCGTCGCGGCAAGTGGTGCAGAACGGCATTGATGCGCTCAAAGCCATCTGGCACCGGGGCGCTGTGGATGCGGATGGCAAAACGGGTGACGGCGCGGGGATTCACGTGCAGATCCCGGCGCAGTTTTTCTACGACAAGATCCGCCGCACCGGGCATGAGCCGCGCATGGATCAATTGATGGCGGTGGGGCAGGTCTTTCTGCCGCGGACGGATTTCGGCGCGCAGGAACGCTCGCGGACCATTGTGGAAACCGAAGTGCTGCGGATGGGGTACGCGATCTATGGCTGGCGCCATGTGCCGATCAATGTGACTGTGCTGGGCGAAAAGGCCAATGCCACGCGCCCCGAAATCGAACAGATCCTGATCCGCAATGCCAAGGGCACTGATGAGGAAACCTTCGAGCGCGAATTGTACGTCATCCGCCGCCGTATCGAAAAGGCGATCTCGACAGCCGGGATCGCTGGCTTCTACATCTGCTCGCTGTCCTGCCGGTCGATCATCTACAAGGGAATGATGCTGGCCGAGCAGGTTGCCGAATTCTATCCTGATCTGAAGGATGACCGCTTCGAGAGCGCGTTCGCGATCTATCACCAGCGCTATTCGACCAATACTTTTCCGCAATGGTGGCTGGCGCAACCATTCCGCATGCTTGCACATAACGGCGAGATCAACACGCTCAAAGGCAACCTGAACTGGCTCACAAGCCACGAGATCCGCATGGCGTCGGGCGCGTTCGGCGAAATGGCCGAGGATATCAAGCCCATCGTGGCCTCTGGCGCGTCGGATTCGGCGGCGCTTGATGCGGTCTTCGAAGTCTTGGTGCGTGCAGGCCGAAATGCGCCCATGGCCAAGACCATGCTGGTGCCTGAAGCCTGGTCGAAACAGGCGGTCGAGATGCCCAAAGCCTGGCGCGACATGTATTCCTATTGCAACTCGGTGATGGAGCCCTGGGACGGTCCTGCTGCGCTTGCGATGACCGATGGCCGCTGGGTTTGTGCCGGGCTGGACCGCAACGGGCTGCGGCCCATGCGCTATGTCGTGACCGGGGACGGGCTTCTGATCGCGGGCTCCGAGGCAGGCATGGTCGTTGTGGACGAGTTGAGCGTGCGCGAGAAGGGCGCGCTGGGTCCGGGGCAGATGATCGCGGTCGATCTGCAGGAGGGCAAGCTCTTTCACGACACTGCGATCAAGGACAAACTGGCCCAGTCCCAGCCCTTTGGCGAATGGGAAAACAAGATCGTGGATCTTAACGAGTCCCTGCGTGACATTCCCGAGACACGGCAGATGGCGTCCGCAGAGCTGCGCAAGCGACAGGTGGCGGCAGGCTACACGTTGGAGGAAGTCGAGCAGGTGCTCGCGCCGATGGCCGAAGACGGCAAGGAAATGATTGCCTCGATGGGCGATGACACGCCTGCGGCTGTGCTGTCGAAGATCTACCGCCCCTTGTCGCATTTCTTCCGCCAGAACTTCAGCCAGGTGACCAACCCGGCGATTGACAGCTTGCGCGAATACCGGGTGATGAGCCTCAAGACACGGTTCGGAAATCTCAAGAACGTGCTTGACGAGGATAGCAGCCAGACTGAGATCCTTGTGCTCGACAGTCCCTTCGTTGCCAATGGCGAATTTGCCGAAATGGTCCGCGGCTTTGGTGAGCAGGTCTCATTCATCGATTGCACCTTCCCGGCTGATGCGGGCGAGGACGCGCTGCGCGATGGGCTGGAGCGCATCCGCGCTGAAGCCGAGGACGCTGTGCGCTCGGGCGCGGGGCATCTGGTGCTGACGGACGAGCATCAGGGGCCGGACAAGGTCGCCATGCCGATGATCCTTGCGACCAGCGCGGTGCATAGCTGGTTGACGCGCAAAGGATTGCGGACTTTCTGCTCGCTCAATCTGCGCGCGGCGGAATGTATCGACCCGCATTACTTTGCCGTGCTCATCGGGTGCGGTGCGACGACGGTGAATGCCTATCTGGCGCAGGAAACGATTGCTGACCGCATCGATCGCGGCCTGATCGATGGCAGTCTGATCGACGCCATGCGGCGCTACCGTGAAGCCGTCAATCTGGGGTTGTTGAAGATCATGTCCAAGATGGGGATTTCGGTGATTTCCTCCTATCGTGGCGGGCTGAATTTCGAAGCCGTCGGCCTCAGCCGCGCATTGGTGGCGGAGTATTTCCCCGGCATGCAAAGCCGGATTTCCGGCATCGGTCTGCACGGTATCCAGATGAAACTCGAGGAAGTCCACGCCAAGGGCTGGCGTCTGGGGCAGGATGTGCTGCCCATCGGCGGGTTCTACAAAGCGCGGCGCTCGGGCGAAAAGCACGCTTGGGAAGCGACCAGCATGCATTTGCTGCAGCAGGCCTGCAACACATCAAGCTATGCGATGTGGAAGCAATATTCCGCCGCGCTGCAGGCCAATCCGCCGATCCATCTGCGCGATCTGCTGGATATCAAGCCGCTGGGCAAGCCGATCCCGATCGAGGAAGTCGAATCGATCACGGCGATCCGCAAGCGTTTCGTCACTCCTGGCATGTCGCTCGGCGCGCTGTCGCCCGAAGCGCATATGACGCTGAACATCGCGATGAACCGGATCGGGGCGAAGTCCGATTCGGGCGAGGGGGGCGAAGACCCTGCCCACGCTCATCCGCTGCCCAATGGCGACAACCCTTGCGCCAAGATCAAGCAGGTGGCGTCGGGCCGGTTCGGGGTCACGGCGGAATATCTGAACGCTTGCGAGGAGTTGGAAATCAAGGTCGCGCAAGGGGCCAAGCCCGGCGAGGGCGGCCAGCTTCCGGGCATGAAGGTCACCAAGCTGATCGCGCGCTTGCGCCATTCAACGCCGGGGGTGACGCTGATCTCGCCGCCGCCTCATCATGACATCTATTCGATCGAAGACTTGGCGCAGCTGATCTATGACCTCAAGCAGATCAACCCGCGCGCCAAGGTCAC
>SKIM01000217.1 GCA_007116445.1 Natronohydrobacter sp. | reverse complement strand
CTTCGGCCAGAACGCCCAGAATCCCGAGCGCGCGGTCCAGCGACTGCACAGTGTTCTGTTCGGTCTTGTCATGAAAGGCACGAGGGCGACCGCGGGTCCGGCTTTCAACCATGGGCTGTCCTTTTGCAGTGCAGCGAAAAATGATTTCGCCATGTGAAAAACGAAAAAGCATTACAGATCATAGCTTAACCTACATTTTTCATCATGTAAAAAATAATTTCAAAAAAATTGCGCCCGCGCGGGCAGAAAGATAATCTCTGCTTACTCATGGGAGGAGTTACCCCGATGTCCACGCAGAACCCCGTTTTCATCCCTGGCCCGACGAATATCCCCGAGGAGATTCGCAAAGCCTGTGACATGCCCACGCTCGACCATCGCAGCCCGCAATTCGCGCGTGTGTTCAAGCCCGCAGTGGCCGGGGTGCGGCGCGTGCTCGGGATGAGCGAGGGCGAAGTCATCCTGCTGCCCTCGACTGGCACTGGCGGTTGGGAGGCCGCCGTGACCAACACGCTGAGCGCGGGCGACAAGATCCTGACGGCGCGTTTCGGGATGTTCAGCCATCGCTGGATCGATCTTTGCCAACGCCACGGGTTGGACGTGCAGATCATCGAAACGCCCTGGGGCCAGGGTGCACCGCTGGCCGCGATCGAGGCCGCGCTCAGCGCCGACACCAAGCACGAGATCAAGGCCGTTCTGGCCACCCATAATGAAACGGCGACGGGCGTGAAATCCGATATCGCGGGGATCCGGCGCGCGATGGATGCCGCAGGCCACCCGGCGCTGCTGTTTGTCGATGGCGTGTCGTCGATCGGGTCCATGCCTTTCGACATGGCGGGCTGGGGCGTCGATATCGCGGTTGCCGGATCGCAAAAAGGGTTCATGCTGCCTGCGGGTCTGGCCGTGCTGGGCGTGTCGCCCAAAGCCCTGCGCGCGATGGAAACGGCAGACCTGCCGCGCACCTTTTTTGACTTCCGCGACATGCTGAAATCCTACACCACGGGCGGCTACCCCTATACCCCGCCCGTGGGCCTGATCGCCGGGCTGGCGAAAGCCATCGAGATGCTGGAGGAGGAAGGGCTGCAGAATGTCTATGCGCGCCACCACCGCCTGGCGGAAGCCACCCGCCGCGCCGTTGCGGCCTGGGGCATGCAGCCCTGCGCGGTGACGCCGGATCTCTATTCCGACACGGTCACCGCCGTGGTCGTGCCGCAGGGGTGCAATGGCACGGATCTTGTGCAGCTTGCCGCGTCAAAATACAGCGTGGCCTTCGGAGTGGGTCTGGGGGAGGTCGCCGGAAAAGTCTTCCGCATCGGGCATCTGGGCATGCTGACGGATGTGATGTTGCTGTCGGGCCTGGCCACGGCCGAGATGTGCATGGCGGATCTGGGTTGGGACGTGAAGCTCGGCTCTGGCGTCGCGGCGGCGCAGGATTATCTGCGGAATTCGAGCAGTGTCGCTCTGGCGGCAGCGGCGTAACCGGGGGCTTTGCCCCCGGACCCCCAGGATATTTGGACAAGGATGAAAGGCAGGATGACATGAAGGATTTGACCGAATTGACGATCCCGACCTATGCGGATGTGGAAGCCGCGCATGTCCGGATCGCGCCGCATATTCACCGCACGCCGGTTCTGACCTCAAGCTATTTGAATGAGCTGACGGGGGCGGAGCTGTTTTTCAAATGCGAGAACTTCCAGAAGGCAGGCGCCTTCAAGGTGCGCGGGGCGTCCAATGCTGTGTTCGGCTTGTCCGATGAGATGGCCGCGAAAGGAGTCGCGACCCATTCGAGTGGCAACCACGCGCTGTCGCTGAGCTATGCCGCCGGACGCCGGGGCATTCCCTGTCATGTCGTCATGCCGCGCACGGCGCCCGAGGCCAAGAAGGATGCGGTGCGCGGCTATGGCGGGATCATCACGGAATGCGAACCCTCGACCAGCTCGCGCGAGGCGGTTTTTGCCGAGGTGCAGGCCGCGACCGGGGCAGAGTTTGTCCATCCCTATAATGATCCGCGGGTGATTGCGGGACAGGGGACATGCTCGAAGGAGCTGATGGAGCAGGTCGAGGGGCTTGACGCGGTGATCGCGCCGATTGGCGGCGGTGGCATGATTTCGGGCACTTGCCTGACGCTGTCATCGATCGCGCCGGGCGTGAAGATCTATGCCGCCGAGCCTGATCAGGCCGATGACGCCTATCGCAGTTTCAAGGCCGGGCACATCATCGCCGATGACGCGCCGGTGACCATCGCGGACGGGTTGAAAGTACCGCTGAAGGAGCTGACCTGGCATTTCGTGAGCAACCATGTGACCGATATCCTGACCGCTTCGGAGGACGAGATCGTGGAGGCGATGAAACTGACATGGAAGCGCATGAAAATCGTGATCGAGGCGAGCTGCGCTGTGCCGCTGGCCACGATCCTGAAAAACCCTGAGGTTTTTGCCGGCAAGCGCGTCGGCGTCATCATCACCGGCGGCAATGTCGATCTCGACACGCTGCCCTGGATCAAGAGTTAACTGGAGGTTGACGACATGAATGCACCAACCAGATTCGACGGGCTTGAAGTGGGCTATGACGTGCCCGCCCTGCCGGGCATGGACGAGGCGGATATCCAGACGCCCTGCCTGATCCTCGACCTTGATGCGCTGGAGCGCAACATCAAGAAGATGGGCGATTACGCGAAAGCGCATGGGATGCGCCACCGTGTGCACGGGAAGATGCATAAATCGGTGGATGTCGCAAAACTGCAAGAATCATTGGGCGGGGCTTGCGGGGTCTGCTGCCAGAAGGTCAGCGAAGCCGAGGTGTTTGCACGCGGCGGCATCAAGGATGTTCTTGTGTCAAATCAGGTGCGTGACCCGGCCAAGATCGACCGGCTGGCGCGGATGCCGAAGCTCGGGGCGCGCACGATCTGCTGTGTCGATGATCTGGCCAATGTTGCAGATCTGTCAGAAGCCGCACAGCGCCACGGCACCCAGATCGAATGTCTGGTCGAGATCGATTGCGGCGCGGGGCGCTGCGGCGTGACCACCACGCCCGCTGTGGTCGAGATCGCCAAGGCGATTGACGCGGCTCCGGGACTGAAATTCGCAGGGCTGCAAGCCTATCAGGGCGCGATGCAGCATATGGACAGCTATGAGGATCGCAAGGCCAAGATCGCCGTCGCCGTGGCGCAGGTGAAGGATGCGGTGGACACGCTGAAAGCGGAAGGTATCGACTGTGATATCGTCGGCGGTGGCGGCACCGGCAGCTATTATTTCGAGAGCACCTCGGGCGTCTATAATGAGCTGCAATGTGGCTCTTATGCCTTCATGGACGCTGATTACGGGCGGATCCTCGACAAGGACGGCAAGCGGATCGATCAGGGCGAATGGGAGAATGCGCTCTTCATCCTGACCAGCGTCATGAGTCGTGCCAAACCCGGCAAGGCGATTGTCGATGCGGGGCTGAAAGCGCAGTCCGTCGACAGTGGCCTGCCGGTGATTTTCGGGCGCGATGATGTGAAATACGTCAAATGCTCGGATGAGCATGGGGTTGTGGAAGACCTCGGCAATGTGTTGAAAGTGAACGACAAGCTGCGACTGGTACCGGGACATTGCGACCCGACCTGCAATGTCCATGACTGGTATGTGGGGGTGCGCAATGGCAAGGTGGAAACACTTTGGCCAGTCTCTGCGCGCGGCAAGGCCTACTGAAGACCAAGGCCCCTTCGGGGGCCTTAAATCCCTGAAATTGAAGGAATACCCCCATGTGGATCGTGCCTGAATCCGCCATCCCCGGCCTTGTCGATGAACAATCGGCCTTTGACGCCATCGAGGCCACTTTCGCCGCCATGTCGCGCGGTGACGCCTATAACTTCCCCGTGGTGCGCGAGGCATTGGGCGAAGGGCGGCAATACGGGTTCAAGTCGGGGCTCGACCGGGTGGG
>SKIM01000081.1 GCA_007116445.1 Natronohydrobacter sp. | reverse complement strand
TCGTGTCGGAATTGCCCGAAATCGACTGGGTCGCGAAGGTCCGCCGGGATCTCTCGCCGGTCGAGGCGGGGCGGTTTTTCGTCTATGGCAGTCACGATGCCGACAAGCTGCCCGAGGGGCGCGTGGGGCTGCTGATCGAAGCGTCGATGGCTTTCGGCACCGGCCATCACGGCACCACTCTGGGCTGTCTGCGCGCGCTTGACCGGCTGGACGAGGCGGGATTTCGGGGCCGCAACGTGGTCGATATCGGCTGCGGGACGGCGGTGCTGGCGATGGCGGCGGCACGGATCTGGCCCGAGCCGGTGCTGGCGAGTGACATTGACGCGGTCGCCGTTGAGGTCGCGACGGTCAATATCGCCGCGAATGATCTGGACGGCCGCGTGCGCTGTCTGGAGGCCACGGGATTTGATCATCCCGACCTGCAGGCCGCAGCCCCCTATGATCTGGTGTTTGCCAATATCCTGATGGGCCCGCTGATTGCCCTGGCCCCGGACATGGCGCAGGTCACGCGCGCAGGCAGTCATGTGATCCTGTCGGGCCTGCTGGTCGAACAGGCCGCGCAGGTTCTCGCGGCCTATGAGGCCGAAGGCTTCGGTCTGGCGCATCGCGAAGATATCGGTGAATGGGCCACTTTGACGCTGCGTCGGTGAATTTGGGCAGGACTGGCCCGCGACTCGTCAAATTTTTGCCTGAATTTTAAACTATTTCGAAATGGACGCGAAAGAGTTGCAGGTCAAACTGCATGCCACTCATTGGATTTGAGGCCGCCCATGACGCCGGAACAGGAACTGGATTTCAAGAAGCGCCGCATGCGTGTGGTGCAAAAGCACCTCAAGAACGATCCAAAGTACCGCAAGATGCGTCGCGCACGGCGCATGAGCCTGTTTTCGTCGGTGCTTGGCAGTGTCGTGACGCTCGGGGTCTTCCTGCTCTTGCTCAAGAGCTTCGTTCTGGCGCTGAACGGTCCGCGTGACTATGCTGCACTGGTCGCGCCGATGGTCGAGGGGCAGTCCGAATCATCCATCGTGGCGCGACTGCTGACCATCGATCCGGTGTCATCGCAGATCGCCGGGCTCATTGCGCCGATGTTGCCCAGCGTCACCAATGTCGCGGCCTACACCATCGAGGCGCCGCGCCCCTGAGATCCGGCGCGGTGCTTGCGGGCCGCGCAGATCCGTCTCTTGGCTGACCATCACAAAAACAAAGCCGCCCCGGACAGGGCGGCTTCATGCTGCAACTTGCAGGGCTTTCCGAGGGTCAGCTGTTGCGGCTGGCAACAGCATCAATGTCGCAGCGTGCCAGTCCGATATCGGACAATTCGCGATCGCTCAGCGCATGCAGCGCCTTGCGTGTGACGCGCGCGTCGTTCCACGACCTGAGAGTGGCGAAAACTGCGCCAGGTGTCAGGCCCTGCAAACCCGACAACACCAGCTCCGTCTGGCTGCGGTGATGTGCAAAATAGGTCATTTCGGCCTCCGAGGGGATAACTTTTCAAACCGCTGAAATTATACGCGGCTGAGCGTCAGATATGCTGAAACCATCGGCAGGAGCAGAATACGTTTTTGCAAAGCCCTTATGCACCTGCAGCATAGCGGCCCAGCCATGGCCCTGGCGCGAACTGTGGGGCATGGTGCCGCGAACCCTTGGCAGATGTTCGCTTTTCGTGCTAACTGGATCAGGAGCAGTTGAAAATGAGACGAAGATGCGTGTGATCGGCATTGATCCGGGGCTGCGGAACATGGGTTGGGGCGTGATCGATGTCGATGGCCCGCGGCTGCGCCATGTCGCCAACGGGATCTGTCAGTCGCAGCCTGATGGCAGTCTGGCCGCGCGGTTGCTCGATCTGCACGCGCAACTGACCGAAGTGATGGTGCGATTCGCGCCCGGCAGCGCTGCGGTGGAACAGACTTTCGTCAACAAGGATGCGGTGGCGACACTGAAACTGGGCTCGGCGCGCGGGATCGCGCTTCTGGTGCCGGCGCAGGCGGGGCTGGATGTGGGCGAATACGCGCCCAATGCGGTCAAGAAAGCCGTGGTCGGGGTCGGCAAGGCTGCCAAGGAGCAGGTCGATCACATGGTGCGCATGCAACTGCCCGGTGTCGCGATCGCGGGGCCGGATGCCGCCGATGCGCTGGCGATTGCCATTTGTCATGCGTTTCACAGCCAGTCGGCGCGCAGCATGGTGCTGGCAGGGGGGGGGCGATGATCGGCAAGCTGACGGGCGTGGTCGAGATGCGCGGCGCGGATCATGTGCTGCTCGATGTGCGCGGCGTGGGCTATATCGTGCATGTCTCGGAGCGCACGCTGATGGCGCTGCCGGGCCGGGGCGAGGTCGCGGCGCTTTATACCGAGTTGGTCGTGCGCGAGGATCTGATGCAGCTCTTCGGTTTTCCGACGCTCTTGGAAAAGGAATGGCACCGCGTGTTGACCTCGGTGCAGGGTGTGGGGGCGAAAGCGTCCATGGCGATCCTCGGCGCGCTGGGGCCCGATGGGGTGTCGCGCGCGATTGCGCTGGGCGATGCGGCGGCGCTGCGCCGCGCGCCGGGTGTCGGGCCGAAACTGGCGCTGCGCATCGCCAATGAGTTGAAGGACAAGGCCCCGGCGCTGATGGCTGTGGTGGAAAGCGCCCCGGCGACGCCTGCAGCTGTCGGGCAGGAACCTGCCCCTGCGATGCCCGCCGCGCCGCCACCGCCCGTCATGCCCGCCGCCTCGAACGCGGTGTCCGAGGCGATGTCAGCGCTGGCCAATCTCGGCTACGCGCCGTCCGACGCTGCACGCGCGGTCGCTGAGGCGCAGGCCCATGCGCCCGAAGCGGAAACCCCCGCCCTGATCCGCGACGCGCTGCGGCGCCTGGCACCGAAAGGGTAGGCCGCATGACCAGTCCCGACCCCAGCCTGCGTGGCGGTGATCTGCCCGAAGACAACCCCGAACTGGACCGCGCGTTGCGGCCCCAGAGCCTGGAGGAGTTCATCGGGCAGAAAGAGGCAAGGGCCAATCTGCGCGTGTTTATCCAGTCGGCCCGGATGCGGGGCGAGGCGATGGATCACACGCTGTTCTACGGCCCGCCGGGTCTGGGCAAGACGACGCTAGCGCAGATCATGGCGCGCGAGCTCGGCGTCGGGTTTCGCATGACCTCTGGCCCGGTGCTGGCCAAGGCGGGGGATTTGGCGGCGATCCTGACCAATCTCGAAGCGCGCGATGTGCTGTTCATCGACGAGATCCACCGCATGAATCCGGCGGTCGAGGAGGTACTCTATCCCGCGCTTGAAGATTTTCAGCTCGATCTGGTGATCGGCGAAGGACCGGCCGCGCGCACTGTGCGCATCGAATTGCAGCCCTTCACGCTGGTGGGGGCTACCACGCGGCTGGGGCTTCTGACGACGCCTCTGCGCGACCGCTTCGGCATCCCGACGCGGCTGCAGTTCTACACCGAGGATGAGCTGTGCCTGATCGTCGCGCGCGGGGCGCGGCTTCTGGGGGTGGCGGCGGAAGCGGACGGGGTGCGCGAAGTGGCGCGGCGCGCGCGGGGCACACCGCGCATCGCCGGGCGGCTGTTGCGCCGTGTCGTGGATTTCGCGCTGGTCGAAGGCGACGGGCGGCTGACGCAGGCGCTGGCGGATGGGGCGCTGACGCGGCTTGGGGTGGATCATCTGGGGCTGGACGGGGCGGATCGGCGCTATCTCTCGCTTCTGGCCGAGAATTATGGCGGCGGGCCTGTGGGCGTCGAAACGATTGCCGCTGCCTTGTCGGAATCGCGCGACGCGATCGAAGAGGTGATCGAACCGTTCCTGCTGCAACAGGGGCTGATCGCGCGCACGCCGCGCGGGCGCATGCTGGCGGCGAAAGCCTGGGCGCATCTGGGGCTCGCGGCCCCGGCGCCGGCTGGGCAGGGGCGGCTCTTTGATGTCTGAGCGTCGGTGGT
>SKIM01000062.1 GCA_007116445.1 Natronohydrobacter sp. | reverse complement strand
TGGTCGATGACTCGGTCGTGCGCGGCACCACCAGCCAGAAGATCAAGGAAATGATCCTTGAAGCGGGCGCGGCCGAGGTGCATTTCCGCATCGCCTCGCCCCCCACGGCCTGGCCCTGTTTTTACGGTGTGGACACGCCCGAGCGCGAGAAGCTCCTGGCCGCGAATATGTCCGAGGACGAAATGCGCGACTATATCGGCGTGGACAGTCTGCGCTTCATCTCGCTTGACGGGCTCTACCGCGCGGCAGGCGAAGCACAGGGGCGCAATGCCGCCTGCCCGCAATATTGCGATGCGTGTTTCTCGGGGGAATATCCGGTCGCGCCGTCGGATATGATCGAGCGTGGCTTCACGCCCAAACACGCGGCGGAATAGCGCGGCCTGACGCCAGCACGGCATGAAAAAAGGCGGGCCGCGCAGGCCCGCCTTTCGTTTTGTCCAACGCGCCGGGCTTACCCCTTGCGGGCCTTGAGTGCCGAGAATGCGCCCGTCACGATCAATGCCGCCACAGCGGATTTGACCACACCACCCAGCAGGAACGGGGTCGCACCGGCAGCAATCGCGCCATTGAAGGCCAGCGGCGTCACGGCCCAGAGCCACAGCACACCCGGCACGAAGAGCAGCGTGGCAGGGATCATGGCCGCAGCAAACAGCCGACCGAAGCCACGGTCAAGGCCACGCTCGACCAGATAGCCGGTCAGCCAGGCCATGGCGATGAACCCGATCAGGAAACCACCTGTCGGCCCGGCCATATAGGCCAAACCAGCCGCACCGCCAGCAAAGACCGGCAGCCCTGCGGCACCCTGCGCCAGATAGGCCAGCAGCGTGGCCCCTGCCAGCCTTGCGCCATAGGTCAGCCCGATCAGCGAGATTGCGAGGGTCTGAAGCGTCATCGGCACCGGGAACATCGGCACGCTGACCTGCGCCGACATGCCCACCAGCACGGAGCCGAAGGCCACCATGGCCAGCTTGCGCATCAGCGACTGATCCGCGCCAAGAGTTGTCATCAGTGGAGAGTGAGCCATTCCGGACCCCCTTTATGTGAAAGCTGCATTGCGAAATGTTATGCGACAGCCGCGCCGATGTGGCAAGAGCGCGTGCGCGGCGATCTTGCTGGTTGCGCTCGCGGGCGATTTCCTCTATGCGGGCGCATCTTTCCGCGACAGCTTTCACCGGCGCAGCTCTCGTAGGCAGGGGCGGAAGGATCATTGCTCTGCTTTTTGAAATGCGCCCTGTACATGAATGGAGATCGCATGCCGCTTTACGAGCATGTCATGATCATGCGTCAGGACCTGTCCAACACACAGGCCGAAGCCCTGATCGAACATTTCAGCACCGTCCTGAGCGATAATGGCGGGTCACTTGTGGATCACGAATATTGGGGCATCAAGACGATGGCCTACAAGATCAACAAGAACCGCAAGGGTCACTATGCGTTCCTGCGCACCGATGCGCCCGCAAGCGCCGTGCAGGAAATGGAACGCCTGATGCGCCTGCATGACGACGTGATGCGTGTCCTGACCATCAAGGTCGAGGAACATGCCGAAGGCCCGTCCGTGCAAATGCAAAAGCGCGATGAGCGTGGGGATCGTGGCGACCGCGGCGACCGCCGCCGGGCATCCTGAGGAGGACTGAGATCATGGCTACAAAACCGTTTTTCCGCCGTCGCAAGGTCTGCCCCTTCTCGGGCGACAACGCTCCTGCGATCGACTACAAGGACACCCGCACCCTGCAGCGCTACATCTCCGAGCGCGGCAAGATCGTGCCCTCGCGCATCACGGCCGTTTCGGCCAAGAAGCAGCGTGAACTGGCCCGCGCCATCAAGCGCGCCCGTTTCCTGGCACTTCTGCCCTACGCTGTGAAATAAGGAGCCTGATCCATGCAAGTGATCCTTCTGGAACGCGTGGCCAAGCTTGGCCAGATGGGCGACGTGGTCAACGTCAAGCCCGGCTATGCGCGCAATTACCTTCTGCCGCAGGGCAAGGCGCTGCGCGCCTCTGAGGACAATGTCGCGTCCTTCGAGCATCGCAAGGCCGAGCTGGAAGCCCAGAACCTCGAAACCCGCAAGGAAGCGCAGGCGGTTGCCGACAAGCTCGAAGGGGCTGTCTATGTGGTTATCCGTCAGGCCTCTGATGGCGGCGCGCTGTATGGCTCGGTCAGCCCGCGCGATGTCACCGAATTGCTGGCTGAAGCCGGTGTGACTGTTGAAAAGCGTCAGATCGTCATCACCAAGCCGATCAAGACGCTCGGTCTGCACAAGGCGCTGGTGCATCTGCACCCCGAGGTTGAGGTCGAAATCGGCCTGAACGTCGCGCGCTCGGCCGAAGAAGCCGAATTGCAGGCCTCCGGCAAGTCGATTCAGGAACTCGCAGCCGAAGAAGAAGCGGCCGCAGAATTTGAAATCGCAGAGCTGTTCGACGATATCGGCGCGGCCGGTCAGGACGATGACGACCCCCGCAATCAGGGTCTGAGCGAAGACCCGCGCGACAGCTGAGCCACGGCCCTCGGGCATATCATCAAGGCCCGCCGCAATTTGTGGCGGGCTTTTTCATGACGATTTTCCTCGAAATCAGCGCCAATCGCGTTGATTTGTCGCTTTTTTGCGCCAGAATCACGAATAGAAGTCCTTTGCACAGCTGAAAGCTTGCCTTGAGGGCTTGTGACCTATACATATTCAAGTAGTTGAAGATTTCGCAGCGACCCGACATGACACTGCCCCTTTCAGGATAGGATCGGCCAATGACCCTTGAGCGCGCGACTGCTGAAACCGCGATTGATGCAGCGGACCTTGTGGAAATGCATGAGGATCATGATTGCAGCGATCTTGAACCTGTCGACATGCTCGAACAGGCGCAGGCCGCTTCGGCCTTTCTGAAGGCGCTGGCGCATGAAGGGCGGCTGATGATCCTGTGCCATCTGTCTTCCGGCGAAAAATCCGTGACCGAACTGGAACAGCTTCTGCATTCGCGCCAAGCAGCCGTCAGCCAGCAGCTGGCACGCTTGCGGCTGGAAGGGATCGTGTCCTGCCGGCGCGAAGGCAAGACGATTCTCTACACGCTCAAGGACGCCAAGGCCGCACGGCTGATCGGCGTGGTCTATGAGATGTTCTGCGCGCAGACCCGAAGCTGAATCCCGTCCAGATTTTTTAGTGACCCCTTTGCCTGGCTCCAGTATAGGTGGTGCCGGGGGCGGCAAGGTCTGAGCTGCAGATGGGAGGTCTGGCATGTGGGAGATATCACCGTCGATCCTGGCGGGCAGTGCGGGGCTGATCATCGGCCTGGTGCTGGGCTATGCGGCCCGCATGGGTGATTTCTGCACATTGAACGCCATCGAAAGCGCAATTTACGGGGACGACCAGCGCCGCGCGCGGCTCTGGGGCGTGGTGCTGGGCGTTGCGATGATCACCCTCTTTGCCGCCGAGGCGCTGGGTTACGCGCTGATCACTCAAAGCCCCTATCACAGCATCGCCTTCAACCCGATGGCCGCGATTTTCGGCGGGCTGATCTTCGGCTATGGCATGGCGCTGGCCGGCAATTGCGGCTTTGGCGCGCTGATCCGGCTGGGCGGGGGGGATCTGCGCTCGTTTCTGATCGTGATGATCATGGCGGTGACCGGCTTCATCACGCTGGCCGGACCGCTCGCGCCCCTGCGCGTGTCACTGTTTCCGCAGATCGAGGCCGAAACCCCGCAAGGCTTTGCGCATGGATTTGCAGCTCTCACGGGCCTTTCGCCGCTTTTGCTGGTCGTGCCGCTGGGTCTGGGGCTGATCGCGCTGGGGCTGGCGCATCCCCATCTGCGCCAGACCCCGCGTAGTGCCGCATGGGGCGCGCTTGTGGGGCTGGCCATTGCGAGTGCCTTCATCGCCACATCGATCCTGCATCAGGGCACACTCGAAGCTGTCCCGGTCGAAGGCTTCACCTTCACTGCACCGCTGGGCCGCACGATCCTCTATCTGATGACCTCCAGCGCGGGGGGGCTGAATTTCGCAGTCGGCTCGGTCGTGGGGGTGGTGCTGGGGGCCGCGATCGCGGCCTTCTGGCGGCGGCGCTTCCGCTGGGAAGCCTGCGAAGACCCGCGCGAACTTGGCCGCCAGGTCGCGGGCGCCTGCCTGATGGGCGTGGGCGGCGTGATCGCGGTCGGCTGTTCGGTTGGACAAGGCGTCTCGGCCATGGCGACTCTGGCCTATTCCGCACCGCTGGTGCTGGTCAGCATCATCGCAGGCGCGCTCTTTGGCCTGCGCCAGCTTTTGCGTGGGTTCCAATCGGCCTGATCACGGGCAAATCCCTGACAGTGGCTTGCACCGCGCCGCGAGTCAGGGCATCAACGCTGGATCATATCTGAACGAAGAAGACCCATGAGCCGCATTTGCCAGATCCGGATTGACGATAGCGGGCTGCCCGCACCGACCGCGGAAATCGAACAGGAACGCAAGGTTGCGATGTTCGATCTGCTGGAAGACAACAGCTTCACGCTGGTTCCACGCGGCGGCCAGACACCGCCTGATGGCCCTTTCGCGCTGACACTGGCAATCCGCGACCGCAGGCTGGCCATTACAGTGGCCGACGAGTCAGGCACGCTACTGACCGAACTGCTCTTGTCGCTCAGCCCCTTCCGACAGGTCGTCAAGGATTACTACCAGATCTGCGGCAGCTATTTCGAAGCGGTCAAGACCATGCCGCCCAGCCAGATCGAAGCCATCGATATGGCCCGGCGCGGCATCCACAATGAAGGCGCGCGCATCCTGCAGGAGCGGCTGGAAGACAAGGCCGAACTGGATATCGACACAGCACGGCGTCTGTTTACACTGATCTGCGTGCTGCATTTCGGGGGCTGAATGACGAAACCCTTCCCCTCATCGGTGTTGTTCTGCTGCGACCATAACAGCGTGCGCTCGCCCATCGCCGAGGGGTTCATGAAAAAGCTCTACGGTCAGCGCGCCTATGTGCAATCGGCGGGCGTGCATAATGACCGCGAGATTGACGGGTTTTCCATCGCTGTGAGCCGCGAGGAGAATGTCGAGCTGGACCGCCACCGCTCGCGCTCTTTCGAGGAGATGATCGACTGGGGCGATGATCTGGGCGCGTTCGATCTGATCATCGCACTCTCGCCTGCCAGCCAGCGCCATGCGTTGGAACTGACGCGTTTTGCCAGCATTGACGTCGAATACTGGCCGATCATGGACCCGTCGGGCCTGGGCGAGACGCGCGACGCCAAGCTGCAGGCCTATCGGCAAGCGCGTGATCAGATCAAGAAACACCTACTGGACCGGTTCGGTCCCCCAACACGGAATGCAGGGCATGAGTGACACAATCATCCACCGCTATTTCAACGCCTTCAACGCAGGCGATACCGACACCATGATCGCGCTGGTCAGCGAGGATGTCACCCATCACGTCAATCAGGGCGAGACGCGCAAGGGCCGTGCGGCCTTTGCCGAATTCTGCAGCCACATGGGTGTCAGCTACCGCGAGCAGTTGCGCGACATGGTGATCTTCCTGTCGCCTGATGGCACCCGCGCGGCGGCGGAATTCACGGTGCATGGCGAATATCTGCAGACCGATCCGGGCCTGCCCGAAGCCCATGGCCAGCGCTATGTCCTGCCCGCCGGATCCTTCCTCACGATGGACGGGGATAAAATCACCCGCATCACGACCTATTATAACCTGCAGGACTGGATCACACAGGTTTCGGCATGAGCCTGCGCTATGAGACATTGACCGGGGCCGCGATCGGCGCGGTGATCGACGGGCTGGCACAGCTGCGCATCGCCGTATTCCGCGACTGGCCTTATCTCTATGACGGCGATCTCGATTATGAGCGCGATTACCTCAGCGGCTATCAGACCACCCCGAGCGCGCTTGTCGTCGCGGCCTATGATGGCGCGGATCTGGTCGGGGCCTCGACCGGGTTGCCGCTGATGCAGGCCGATGCGGAATTCGCGGATGCTTTCGCAGGCACATCGCACGATCCCGCGCGGATCTTCTATTGCGCGGAATCCGTGCTGTTGCCCGCCTGTCGTGGTCAGGGCGCCGGGCATCGCTTTTTTGATCTGCGCGAAGCCCATGCCCGCGCGCAGGGCTTCGCGCAATCTGCCTTTTGCAGCGTGATGCGCCCGGCCGATCACCCGGACCGCCCCTCCGGCTATCGCCCGCTTGATGCGTTCTGGCGCGGGCGCGGCTACGTCCCCGTCCCCGGTGCCATCGCGCGGTTTCACTGGCGCGATCTGGGCGAGGCGCGTGAGAGCGAAAAACCCCTGCAATTCTGGATGCGTGATCTATGAAAATCGCCTGCGCGGCCTATCCGCTGGACAAATTTGACGACATCGCCGCCTATCAGGCGAAACTGACCCGCTGGGTCGCGCAAGCCGCGGATCAGGGCGCGGAATTGCTGGTCTTTCCCGAATATGGCGCGATGGAGCTTGCGAGTCTCGGCGGCGCGGCAGTTGCGGCCGATCTGGAAGCCGCGCTGCAGGAAGTGATGCGCCACGAAAGCGCCGTGCAGGATCTGCATTGCGCACTGGCGCAGCGTTTCGGGGTGCATATTCTCGGGGCCTCGGGGCCTGCCATGGCCGCAGGGATCGCGCGCCCTGTCAACCGCGCCGTGCTCTATGGGCCGGGCGGCGTGATCGGGCATCAGGACAAGCTGATCATGACCCGGTTCGAGCGCGAAGACTGGGACATCGCGCCCGGTCCGGGCGTGAAGGTGTTTGACACGAAGCTCGGCAAGCTCGGCGTGATCATCTGCTATGACAGCGAATTTCCTCTGCTCGCCCGCGCGATGGTCGAGCAAGGCGCAGAAATCCTGCTGGTGCCATCGACCACCGAAACCATCGCAGGCTATACCCGCGTCAAAGTGGGCGCGATGGCCCGCGCGCTGGAAGGCCAATGCGTCACCGCCCATGCGCCGCTCGTGGGCATGGCCGACTGGTGCGCAGGGGTTGAGGAAAACCACGGCGCGGCGGCCATTTACGCACCGCCCGATGCAGGCTGGCCCGAAGACGGCGTGCTGGCGATGGGGGCGCTCGATGCGCCGGGCTGGGTGCTGGCCGATGTCTGCCGCGCGCAGATCGCGCAGACCCGTGCAGATGGCGTCGTTCTGGGCCTGCAGCACTGGCCAGAGCAATATGACCGCATCAGGCAGCGCACCGCCACCCCGTGATCGCCCAGCCCTGCGCCGCAGATGCGCGTTTAGGGCTTGATTTTTCGCCTTTTGCACCGCATTTACTGGCGCGCGCAGAGCATGCTGCGATTTTAAGCTGGAGTGACCATGGCCAAGGAAGAACTGCTCGAATTCCCCGGTGTCGTGAAGGAACTTCTGCCAAATGCGACATTTCGGGTCGAGCTGGAAAACGGCCATGAAATCAACGCACATATGGCAGGAAAGATGCGCAAGAACCGCATCCGTGTTCTGGTAGGCGACAAGGTTCAGGTGGAAATGACGCCCTATGACCTGACCAAGGGGCGGATCAATTACCGCTTCAAATAAGCCGATGCGCCTGATCCTCGGCTCCGGCAGCCCGCGGCGCAAGGAAATTCTTGCCTCACTGGGAATCGCGCCGGATGTCATCATGGCGGCGGATGTGGATGAAACCCCACATGCGGGCGAATTGCCCCGCCCCTATTGCGAGCGCGTCACGCGGCTGAAGCTGGACGCCATTCCCTGCGCTGCAGGCGACATCGTGCTGACCGCCGATACCACTGTCGCGATGGGCCGGCGCATCCTTGGCAAACCCGAAACCGCCGCGCAGGCCGCCGAGTTTCTGCTCGGCCTGTCAGGGCGGCGGCACAAGGTCATCACCGCTGTCGCTGTGCGCAATGCCGATCAGGTCTGGATGCGGACCAATGTCAGCAGCGTGAAGATGAAACGGCTGTCAGATGCCGAACTGAATGATTATCTCGCCTCGGGCGAATGGCAGGGCAAGGCGGGCGGCTATGCCATCCAGGGCCGTGGCGGGGCCTTCATCCCGTGGATCGAAGGCTCTTATACAGGCATCATGGGCCTGCCTGCGATGGAAACAGCGCATCTGTTGCACGCCGCCGGGTTGAGGTGGGCGGCATGAAAGGCAGTGTGATCGCACTCGACCATTTTCAGGACCGCGAAGCGGCCGCACTGATGCTGGACGGACAGCTGGAAGATCTGCTGATCGCCGATGACCGCGCCCTTGCGCCTGAGACGATCTGCCGTGGCAGGCTGGGCCGCCCGGTCAAGGGCATGGGCGGGGCCTTCGTCGACCTGCCTGGCGGGGAACGCGGCTTTCTACGCCAGATCAAGGGCTTGCGGCCCGGTGTTGATCTTTTGGTTCAAGTTGGCCCGGCCAGTGAAACCGACAAGGCCCTGCCATTGAGCACCCGGCTTCTGTTCAAGAGTCGCTATGCGATCGTGACGCCGGACGCACCGGGGCTGAACATCTCGCGCGCCATTACCGATGATGACCTGCGCGCAGAGCTTGCGACCTTGGCGCAGGCGGGCATGACCGGGGCGGCGGAGGATCTGGGGCTGATCCTGCGCTCGGCTTGCGAAACAGCCGCGCCCGACGCCATCGCCGAGGATATCACCCGCCTGCGCGCCCTCGCAGAGGCCGTGCTCGCCGATCATAGCGGCGCGCCCGAAGTGCTGGTCGATGCGCCTGCGCCCCATCTGGCCGCCTGGCGCGACTGGCCCAGCCCGGACACGCTGGACGATGCGCCCGGCAGCTTCGCGCGGCAGAATGTGCTCGAAGCGCTCGACGCGCTGCTGCGCGCGGATGTGCCCCTGCCCGGTGGTGGCCAGATGATCATCGAGCCCACCCGCGCCCTGATCGCGGTCGATGTGAATACCGGCCGCGATACCAGCCCTGCCGCCGGGTTGAAGGCCAATATCGCCGCCCTGCGCGATCTGCCGCGCCAGTTGCGGTTGCGCGGGCTGGGCGGGCAAGTGCTGATCGATTTTGCGCCCTTCCCCAAGAAAGAGCGGCAGGTGATCGAACAGGTCATGCGTGCGGCCTTCCGGCGCGACGGGCGCGATGTGACGCTCGCGGGCTGGACGCCCTTGGGCAATTTCGAGATCACCCGCAAGCGCGACCGCACGCCGCTTTCGATGCTGCTGGCATGAGCTGTCCGATCTGCCGCAAGCCCCCGCAGGCCGCCTATCGCCCGTTTTGCTCGCGGCGCTGCGCAGATGTCGATCTGGCGCGCTGGCTGCGGGCGGATTACACCATCCCGACGCCGCTGACCGGGCTGGAGGATGACCCGGACCTGCGCGACAAAGACCAGGACCGCGACTGACGTGCTTTAACCGCGCCAGAGCGGGGTGCGTGCATGCGCAGTCGCGCGCCCTGCTCCAGCTTGCTGATATCGCATGTTTTATGCGCAAAACCGATATCCACTTTTGCGCAAAATGCGTTCAGCGGACGCCCGGTCCTCGCAAAACAAAACCCCCGGCACGCAGGCCGGGGGTTTCTTTCTGTGCGGTAGCGCAGAGGCGCGTGTCAGATCAGTTGCGATCCTTCAGCGCCGCGCCCAGGATGTCGCCAAGGCTTGCGCCCGCATCCGAGGAGCCGAACTGCTCGACCGCTTCTTTTTCTTCGGCAATCTCGCGCGCCTTGATCGACAGACCAATGCGGCGGGTCTTGCTGTCCACGGAGGTGACGCGCGCATCGACCTTGTCGCCGACCTGGAAGCGCTCGGGGCGCTGGTCAGCGCGGTCGCGGGCCAGATCGGACCGGCGGATGAAGTTCTTCGTGCCGTTATATTCGACCTCGATCCCGCCATCCTCGATCGCGGTCACTGTGCAGGTCACGACCGAACCGCGCTTCACGCCTTCGACAGCATCCGAGAAGCTGTCATTTTCCAGCGCCTTGATCGACAGCGAAATCCGCTCACGCTCGACATCGACTTCCGACACGACAGCGTTGACGGTGTCGCCCTTGCGGAAGTCCTGAATGGCGTCCTCGCCGCGCTGATCCCAGCTGATATCCGACAGGTGAACCATGCCGTCGATATCGCCTTCGAGCCCCACGAACAGACCGAATTCGGTGATGTTCTTGATCTCGCCTTCGATCTGGCTGCCGACCGGGTGGGTTTCGGCGAAAACTTCCCACGGGTTGCGCTGGGTCTGCTTGAGGCCCAGAGACACGCGGCGCTTCGCCCCGTCGATTTCCAGCACCATGACATCGACTTCCTGGCTGGTCGATACGATCTTGCCGGGATGGACGTTCTTCTTGGTCCAGCTCATTTCCGAGACATGGACCAGACCTTCGACACCGGCTTCCAGCTCAACGAATGCGCCGTAATCGGTGATGTTGGTCACGCGGCCCTTATGCACGGAGCCAAGCGCATATTGCGTCTCGACGGTATCCCACGGATCGGCCTGCAGCTGCTTGATGCCAAGCGAAATGCGATGCGTTTCCTTGTTGATCTTGATGACCTGCACCTTGATCGTCTCGCCAATGGTGACGACTTCGGAAGGATGGTTGACGCGGCGCCATGCCATATCGGTGACATGCAACAGACCGTCCACACCGCCCAGATCGACAAACGCACCATATTCGGTGATGTTCTTGACCACACCATCGGCGATTTGACCCTCGGCCAGCTTGCCGATGACTTCGGCGCGCTGCTCGGCGCGGCTTTCTTCCAGAATGGCGCGGCGCGACACGACGATATTGCCGCGGCGGCGGTCCATTTTCAGGATCTGGAACGGCTGCTTCAGACCCATCAGCGGGCCTGCATCGCGCACAGGGCGCACATCAACTTGGCTGCCGGGCAGGAAGGCCACAGCACCGCCGAGATCAACCGTGAAGCCACCCTTGACGCGACCAAAGATCGCGCCTTCGACGCGGGCTTCATCAGCATAGGCTTTTTCCAGACGATCCCAGGCCGCTTCGCGGCGGGCTTTCTCACGGCTGACGACAGCTTCGCCGCGCACATTCTCGACGCGCTCGAGATAGACCTCGACCTCGTCACCGACAGCGACGGACGGAGCTTCACCGGGATTCGCGAATTCTTTCAGATCGACGCGGCCTTCCATCTTGTAGCCAACATCGATGATGGCCTGGCCTGCCTCGATGGCGATGACCTTGCCGGTAACCACGGACCCCTCGGAAGGCGTGTCCATTTCGAGGCTCTCAGCGAGCATTGCCTCGAATTCTTCCATTGTTGCTTTAGCGCACATTCAGTCTTGCTTCCTTTGCATGATGTTTCTGGCCAGACGGTTGGGTCCGCCGGTCTTTGATCCATTGCTCAAGGCGACTTTCACTTTCCTGCACAGTTGTTGCGGATGAGCCAATCCGGGCCAAGGCTTGCACCTGACCCAAATGACCCCGCATCGCAGCGCTTCCGGCCGTCCTGATTGCGGCCCCTATAAGCGCCCGAGCGCGGGCTGGCAAGGGTTTTGGGGGCTTAAAGCCTGCGAAAACGGGCTTATTGCGCGCCCATCAGCGTTGTGATGCGCGCGGCTTCCTCGGCCATGCCCCAGGGTGCGTTCAGAACCATCAGCCCTGTGCCGATCATCCGATGGCCTTCGCGGATCGGCTCAAACCGCGCCTCAAAGACCTGCGCCTCGGGCTGGAGCGCGCGGATCTGATCGCACATCGCGCCATGCGGCCCGGCCTCAAGGATCGGATACCACAGCAGGATCACACCCACATTCCACTTGCGATGGATGGCCGCAACGAATTTCGGGAGGCGCGCGTAATCGCCCTTCTGCTCATAGGACGGATCGATCATCATCACGCCACGACGCGGCTGCGGCGGGCAGATCGCCTGCGCAAGCTCGAAGCCGCAGCGCTTCTCGATGCGCGCGCGCTGGCCCAGCACGGCCACAAGCGCTGCATGTTCCTGCGGATGCAGCTCGGCCAGCGTCATCCGGTCGCTCTGGCGCAAGAGATGCGCGGCAATCATCGGCGAGCCGGGATAGGTCATCATCCCATGGCCCGCGCGCAGGCCGTCAATCGCGCGGATATAGGGATGGTCGGGCGCGAAAGCCTGTCCCAGCCGCAGAATACCCGCCGCGGCCTCGCCGGTCTTGCGCGCCTCATTGGCGTCCAGACGATACAGCCCCCGCCCGGCATGCGTCTCAAGATAGCTCAGCGGCTTGTCCTTGGCGGCCATGTAATCGAGCACCCATGCCAGAAGCGCATGTTTGTGAACATCGGCAAGATTGCCCGCGTGATAGCCATGTTGATAGGACAGCATGAGCGCGCATGTGGCACGGAGCGCGCCCGATTTCAATCCGCCACGGTCACAAACACTTGCGCCCAGCCGCTTGCCCCTGCCCGCGGCTTTGCTTACACACGCAGGGACAATTTCCGCCCGTTCCCGAGCAAAGAGCATCCCAGATGGCCAAGACCCCGAAAAAGACCAAGATGACCGCCAAGAATATCGGCGCAGGCTTTCTGATGGGGCTTCTGGCGATCAGCTTGCTGGGCTTCGGGGTCGAAGGCTTCGGGGGGCGGACGACCTCGATCGGCTCTGTGGGCGACCGCGACATCAGCACGAATGAATTCGGCCGCGCCCTGCAGAACGAGCTGCGCGCCCTGCAGGGTCAGGCCGGGCAGGCGATCACGATGGAACAGGCGCGGCTCTTCGGGCTGGATCAGATGGTGCTGGAACAGCTGGTCACAGGTGCCGTGCTCGACAATGAGGCCGAGCGTCTGGGGCTTTCGGTCGGGGATGCGACGATCCAGCAGGAAATCTTCCGCGTCCCGGCCTTTCGCGGCCTCGATGGCGGGTTCGACCGCGAGAGCTACCGTTTCGCGCTGCAGAATGCCGGGATGAGCGAACGCGAATTCGAGGAATCGATCCGCGCCGACATCGCCCGCACGCTGTTGCAGACCGCCGTGATCAGCGGCGCTTCAGCCCCGCAACGCATCATCGACCCGCTGCTGGAATTTCAGGCCCAGACCCGCGATGTCAGCGTTTTCACCCTGACCGCCACCAACCTGTCCGAGCCTGTGGGCCAGCCCGATGAGGCGACGCTTGAGGCCTTCTATCAGGCCAATATCGACCGCTACACCCTGCCTGAAGGCAAGCGCATCCGCTATGCGTGGATCACCCCGGAAGCGGTTCTGGACGAGATCGAGGTCGATGAAGCCATCCTGCGGCAGGCCTATGAAGCGCGCCTGGCTGAATTCTCGCGCCCCGAGCGGCGGCTGGTCGAGCGGCTGGTCTTCCCCAATGCCGACGCGGCCGAAGCCGCCATGGCGCGCATCACCGCAGGCGAGGCCCAGTTCGAGGATCTGGTCACCGAACGTGGTCTGGATCTGGACGATGCCGATATGGGCGATGTGACCCGCGCGCAGCTCGGAGCGGCGGGCGATCTGGTCTTCGGGCTGGACGCGCCGGGCGTCGTTGGCCCGGTCGAAACCGCGCTTGGCCCGGCAATCTTTCGGATGAATGCGATTCTGGCTGCGCAGGAAATCAGTTTCGCAGAGGCCCGCGACAGTTTGCGCGACGAACAGCTGGCCGATCTGGCCCGACGCGCGCTGCTCGATGATCTCGATCTCTTCGATGATCTGCTGGCAGGCGGGGCGACGGTCGAAGAGCTGGCGCAGGAAACCCGGATGCAGGGCGGCGAAATCGACTGGCGGCCGGGTGTGACCTCGGGCATCGCCGCCTATGAGGCGTTCCGCGATGCGGCCCGCGCCCTGCAGGACGGCGATTTCCCGCAGATCAACGAGCTGGAAGATGGCGGATTGTTCGTGATCGAATTCGTGGCCCCGCTGGAAGCGACTCCGCGCCCGCTGGACGATATCCGTATGCAGGTGATCCGCGAATGGCAGGACGAACAGATCCTCGACGGCTTGCGAGATCTTGCCGATGAACTGGCCACGGCCCTGCAAAGCGACAGCGCGGCGCCCGAGATCGCGCTGGCCCCGATCCGGTTCGACGGGTTGCGCCGCACCGACATCATGCCCGATCTGCCGCGCAACCTGGTGGCGCTGAGCTTCGGGATGGCCCCCGGCGCGGTCGAGATCTTCGAGGATGCCGCGCGCATTCATCTGG
>SKIM01000296.1 GCA_007116445.1 Natronohydrobacter sp. | reverse complement strand
AACAGGGCGTGAACGGGATGACTGATACCATGACAAAATCCGCTGTATTGATCCAGCTTGGCTCTCCGGGAGCTGACAAGGGCACACAGGCGCGCATGCTGGAAGAAAGATTCGGCCTTGTGCAGTTGTCGACGGGCGATTTGTTGCGCGCGGCGGTGGCTGCGGGAACCGATGCAGGCAAAGCCGCCAAGGCCGCGATGGAGTCCGGTGGGCTGGTCAGCGACGAGATCGTGCTTGCGATCATCAAGGACCGGCTGGGGGAACCTGACACGAAAAAGGGTGTCATCCTCGACGGTTTCCCACGTACGGCAGTGCAAGCCGCAGCGCTGGATGAGTTGCTGGCCGATCAGGGCATGAGCATCGGGGCGGCGATCTCGCTGGATGTCGATGACGCGGCAATGGTCGAGCGTGTCTCGGGGCGCTACACGTGCGGAAATTGCGGCGAGGGCTATCACGACAGTTTCAAGAAACCCGCTGTCGCGGGGGTTTGCGACAAATGTGGCAGCACTGAATTCAAACGCCGGGCTGATGACAATGCCGAAACCGTCGGTGCGCGCTTGGAAGCCTATCACGCGCAGACCGCGCCGCTGATCAGCTATTACGATGGTCAAGGCGCGCTCAAGCGCGTCGATGCCATGGGCGAGATCGACCGCATCGCGGCAGATCTGGCCGCGATCGTCACCGAGGTGGCGGCGTAATACTTCCGGTCTGACCGGTTGGGTGCCTGATGGCGCCAAAGCAGGCAGCCTCGCTCATGCGCGGCTGTCAACACCCGAGTCATGCCTCGGGTCAGGAGAGGAAGCTGCCCCAGAACCGGGGTGGCACAGGAGGAAACTGGGAGACGTCACATGTCAGACTTATCGACAGACGCCTACTGGAAGGCCAATGTGCGCATCATCACCATCTGCATGGTGATCTGGGCGCTCGTGTCCTTCGGGTTCGGCATCGTTCTACGCCCGCTCTTGGCGGGTATTCCAATCGGCGGGACCGATCTGGGGTTCTGGTTCGCGCAACAGGGGTCGATGCTGACCTTTATTGCTCTGGTCTTTTACTACCGCTCTTACATGAACAAGCTCGACGCCAAATTCGGCGTGGAAGAATGAGGGGCTGAGCAATGGATCAATTTGTAATCAACCTCATATTCGTGGGCGCGTCCTTCGCGCTCTATATCGGGATCGCGATCTGGGCGCGCGCTGGTTCGACCTCGGATTTCTACGCTGCCTCGCGCGGTGTGAACCCTGTCGTCAATGGCGCTGCGACTGCTGCGGACTGGATGTCGGCGGCAAGCTTCATCTCGATGGCGGGTCTGATCGCAGCTGTCGGTTATGGCAACTCGACCTTTCTGATGGGTTGGACGGGCGGCTATGTGATCCTCGCGCTGCTGCTTGCGCCTTACTTGCGCAAGTTTGGCCGTTTCACAGTGCCGGACTTCATCGGTGACCGCTTCTACAGCCAGACCGCGCGTCTGGTGGCGGTGATTTCGCTTCTGGTCATGTCGATCACCTATGTGATCGGGCAAATGACTGGGGCGGCTGTGGCCTTCTCGCGCTTTCTGGAAGTGGACAACACCACGGGTCTGTTCATCGCCTCCGCCGTTGTGTTCTGCTACGCCGTTCTGGGCGGCATGAAAGGCATCACCTACACGCAGCTTGCGCAATATTGCGTTCTGATCGTGGCCTATACGATCCCGGCGGTCTTCATCTCGCTGCAACTGACGGGCAACCCGCTGCCGCAGCTTGGCCTCTTCTCGACGCATACCGCTTCGGGTCAGCCGCTTCTGCAGACGCTGAACGAAGTGCTGATGGATCTGGGCTTCAATGACTACACCGGCAATCATGGCTCGACCTTCAACATGGTGCTCTTCACCCTGTCGCTGATGATCGGGACCGCGGGTCTGCCCCATGTCATCATCCGCTTCTTCACGGTTCCGAAAGTGGCCGATGCGCGGACCTCGGCTGGTTGGGCGCTGGTTTTCATCGCGCTTCTCTACACGGTCGCTCCGGCTGTCGGGGCTATGGCGCGTCTGAACATCATCACGACGCTCTGGCCGCAAGGTATCGAAGGTGAGCCGCTGGCGTTCGATGAAAAGCCCGACTGGATGCTGAACTGGGAACGCACAGGTCTGTTGCGCTTTGAAGATCTGAACGGCGATGGCTTGATCCAGTATTATAACGCGGCCAACCCGCCCCAGCGTGCAATCGACGAGGGCTGGGAAGGCAACGAGATGGTGCTCTTCAACAACGACATTCTGGTTCTTGCCAACCCTGAAATCGCCAATCTTCCCGGCTGGGTGATCGGTCTGATTGCAGCAGGTGGTCTGGCGGCCGCGCTGTCCACAGCGGCGGGTCTGCTCTTGGCGATCTCTTCGGCCGTGTCGCACGATCTGATCAAGTCGATCATCAATCCTGGGATCTCGGAGAAGAGCGAACTGCTTGCCGCCCGGATCTCGATGGCCTTCGCGATTGCACTTGCGACCTATCTGGGCCTCAATCCGCCTGGCTTTGCCGCGCAGGTGGTGGCTTTGGCCTTCGGCCTGGCCGCGGCATCGCTCTTCCCGGCGATCATGATGGGCATCTTCTCCAAGAAGATGAACTCTTCAGGCGCGATTGCAGGGATGATCGTGGGTCTTGGCTCGACCATCCTCTATATCTTCACCTATCTGGGTTGGTTCTTCATCCCCGGCACCAACATGCTGCCCAACACGCCGGATAACTGGCTGGGTGCAGGTCTTGGGATGGGCATCTCGCCGCTGAGCTTCGGCGCAGTGGGTGCGGCGCTGAACTTCATCACCGCGTTTATCGTGATGAAGCTGACGGCTCCGGTTCCGACCGAGATCGAAGAGCTGGTCGAGTCGATCCGCGTGCCGAAAGGCGCAGGCGCGGCTGTTGATCACTGATCCAGCGCAAAGACACTGGCCTGTCCCCATGTGACATGGGGGCAGGCTGCCCAATTCCGGGCCGTCAGATCAGGATGACACAACATGACTGACACATCGCCCAAGGTGCTGGAATTTCTTCAAAACGTGCACCCCTACGATTCCCTGCCGCAGGACGAGCTGGCGCGTGTCGCCAGTTGCTTCAGCCGCAGAGAGGTGCCTGCGGGCACTGTGATCTATTCGGTCGGAGATCCGGTTACTGGGGTCTATCTCGTGAAATCGGGCACTGTCGAAGTGACGGACAGTCATGGCGCACTGGTCTCGATGCTCAGCCCGCGCAATTCCTTCGGCGAGCGGGGGCTGCTGCGCGACGGGCTTGCGGTGACGACCGCGACCACGACTTCGGATGCGGTCATCCTGCGCCTGCCTGCTGATGAACTGCGGCATCTGATCGCGAATTTCCCGGCTTTCGAGCGGTTTTTCAGCCGCGGACAAAGCGGGCGCGCGGCGCGCCAGAATGACCTCGCGACGCTGAAAGTCGCCGATCTGATGGCGCGCAAGCCCTTGAGCGTAACGCCTGCGACCACGGCGCAAGAGGCTGCAAAGCTGATGCGCCAGCATCGCTTTTCCTGCGTGCCCGTCGTCGAGGGCGAGAAGCTGGTGGGCATTGTCACCACGCGCGATCTGTCGGGTCGTGTGCTGGCCGAGGGTCGGGCGCCCGACACGCCGCTGGCCGAGATCATGACCCCCGACCCCCTGTCGCTCAGTCCGCAATCGCTGGGTTCGGACATCCTGCACATGATGCTGGAAAATCGTATCGGGCATTTGCCAGTGGTGCGTGATGGCAAGCTTCTGGGCATGATCACCCAGACCGATCTGACGCGGTTTCAGGCGATCAGCTCGGCGCAGCTGGTGCGCGATGCGGCAGTGGCCACGACCTATGAAGGGCTTGCCGATGTGACCGCGCGCATCCCGCAGCTGCTGGTGCAGCTTGTCGGCGCGCATAATGCCCATGAGATTGTCACCCGCCTGATCACCGATATCGCCGACACAGTGACCCGGCGACTGCTGAAGCTCGGAGAAGAGAAGTTTGGCCCGCCGCCTGTGCCTTATCTCTGGGCGGCCTGCGGCAGCCAAGGGCGGCAGGAACAAACCGGCGTCAGCGATCAGGACAATTGCATCATCATCGACGATGCCGTGACGCCCGATGACATGCCCTATTATGCTGATCTGGCGCGCTATGTGTCCGACGGGCTGAACGCCGTGGGCTATTTCTACTGCCCAGGCGACATGATGGCGACCAATCCGCGCTGGTGCCAGCCCGCGCGCGTCTGGCGGCGCTACTTTCAGGGCTGGATCAATACGCCCTCGCCCGAGGCGCAGATGCTGGCATCGGTGATGTTCGATCTGCGGCCCATCGGAGGCCAGGTGAGTCTGTTCCGCACCCTGCAGGAGGAAACGCTGGCGGCCGCGTCGAAGAACTCGATCTTTGTCGCGCATATGATTTCGAATTCGGTCAAACACGCGCCGCCGCTGGGACTGTTGCGCAGTTTCGCCACGATCCGCTCAGGTGAACACAAGAACCATGTTGACATGAAGCTGGGCGGGGTGGTGCCAGTGACCGATCTGGGCCGCGTCTATGCGCTGCGCGGGCGGATCTCGGCGGCCAATACCCGCGCGCGGCTTCTGGCGGCGGAAGAGCAGGGCGTGATCTCGGTGTCGGGCGCACGCGATCTGATCGAAGCCTATGATCTGATCGCCAATATGCGCTTGGAAAATCAGGCCAATCTGGTGCGCATGGGCCGCAAGCCGGATAATTTTCTGGCGCCGTCCGATCTGTCGGATTTCGAGCGCAGCCATCTGCGTGACGCATTCGTGGTCGTGCGCACCATGCAATCGGCCATTGGTCAGCTCGCTGGCACTCTGGGGTAAGGGATCAAATCGCACATGATAATGGAATTTCTGGCAGTGATCGTGGCGGGATTTGGCGGTGGTGGCACCGCGATGATCCTGCGCCGCATCAGCGGGCGGCGTTTGCCGGAATGGCTGACACCAGCCGGTGTGGCGATGGGCATGATCACCATGGTGATTTATCTGGAATACTCCTGGGCCGACCGGTTCGAGCGCGGCGTGCCGGATGATGTGGTCGTGGTCAGCCGCAACCAGCATGTGTCCTGGATGCGCCCCTGGACCTATGTGGTGCCGCTGACCAACCGCATCATTGCAGTGGATAACCGCATCCGTCAGCGCAACCGCACCAATCCCGATCTGGTGCTGACCGGCGTGATCCTGCGCGAACGCTGGGCGCTGACCATGGGGTTTCAATCCATTTTCGATTGCGCGAATGCGCGCCGGGCCGATCTGACCGAAGGCACGCGACTGGATGCGGAGGGGCTTCCGGTCGCGGCTGAATGGTACAGGCTCGCGCCTGACGACCCGTTTCTGACGACTGCTTGTGGAGGAGGAGCACATGGAGGACACGTCCCGGAAAGCTGAAATCCTGGTGGTGGAGGATGAGGATAATATCGCTATCGCACTGAATTATCTGCTGACCCGTGAAGGGTATAACCAGACGCGCATCGCCACGGGCGCGGGGGCTGTCGACATCATTCGCCAGCGCAAGCCCGATCTGGTCCTGCTCGATGTCATGCTGCCCGAAGTCTCTGGATATGAGATCTGCCAGTCGGTGCGTGCGGACCCGGATTGCGCCGGGGTGCGCATCCTGATGATGACCGCGCGCGGCTCGGCAATGGAGCGGCGCAAGGGGCTGGCAATGGGGGCGGATGGATTCATCTCGAAACCCTTTGAGCTGAAGGAATTGCGCGAGGAGGTGCGCAACATGCTTGCGGCCGCGCCGGCCCCAGAGCCGCAACCGGGGGATGCCGATGCTTGACCGCCTCAGCCTGCGGGTTCGGGTGCTGTTGTTCTTCGCAGCGCTGGGTCTTGGTTCCGTCGCCGCGATGGGGCTGGGGGGCTGGGTCGTGCTGTCGCGCGCGGATATGCCTGAGTTGATCGCGCCGATGTTGCAGGCGGGCATCCTTGGCGGATTTCTGATCCTCTTTCTGGTCACAGGCATCTGGTATCTGTTCGACGCCAATGTGGCGCGCGCGATTGATGCGCTTGCCAATGCGATCCGCACCCGCGCTGTGGCTGGTGTGAATGATGCGCTGGGCCCGGAACGCGATCAGGCGAAGTATCTGGGCGACTTGGCGCCCGCGGCCAACGCGATCACGCAATCTCTGGCGCAGACGCGTAACGCATTGGCGGAATCGGTCGCGCGCGAGACATCGCGCCTCTCGGCCGAAAAATCGCGGCTGGAAAAGCTCTTGTCGGATGTGCCGGTCGCGGTGCTTCTGTGCACGGCGGATTTTCAGCTGGTGTTTTATAACGGGCAGGCGGTCAATGTGCTGGGGGCAGGGGGCGCTCCGGGGCTGGGTCGCAATCTGGTCGATTACCTGCGCGAAGGGCCTGTGCGCCATGCCTATGACCGGCTCAGCGCGCTCAATGACCCTGATGCGGCGTCGGATCTGATCTGTGCGACGACGGGCACGGGGCGGCTTTTATCCGGGCGGATGCGGGTTTTGCGCCGCACCGACAATACCCGCCGGCCCGGTTTCGTGCTGACCCTGCGCGATGTGACATCCGATCTGCGCAGCCATGCTGCGCGCGAGGCGCTGCTGGCGGAATTGCTCGACCGCGTGCGCCGTCCGGCGGCCAATCTGCAGACCGTCATCGGTGTGATGTCCGAGCGCGACGGGCCAGCCCCGTCAGAAGATCTGAACCAGGCGCTGATGACCGAAGTTCGGGCCCTCAGCCATGCGGTGACGGAGCTGGGTCAGCGCTATGACGAGGGTCGCAACGACTGGCGCGCACAGGGGCAGATCCGCGCGGCCGACCTCATGGACGGGATTGCGGCGCAATATGATGCCATGGACCTGTCGTTGCAGCCCGAGGGGCCGGACCTGATCCTGTCCTGCGACGGGTTCGAGCTGGCGCTGCTGTTTCGCTGGTTGGGCGAGAAGCTCTCGGGGGCAGGGCATGCCACCCGTTTCCGGTTCTGTCTGACTGAGGAAGACGGTCCCGGTGCGTTGTTCGATCTGATGTGGCAGGGCGCGCATCTGACTGTGGGCGAGTTGGACGCCTGGCTGAGCGATGAGCTGGACCCTGATATTCCCGACCTGACAGCGCGTGCGGTGCTCAATGCGCATGCGACCGAGGTCTGGAGCGAAACAAGGCCTGACGGCTGGTCGCTGGTGCGCCTGCCCATCCCGAATGCGCGTCGCGCCACAAGCCGCCCACCGCCGATTCAGCGCGAGGTTGTCTATGATTTCGAGCTGTTGTCCAAGGAACGCAATGCGGGCGTGCTCGAAACCCGGCTTGAAGATCTGACCTATGTGGTCTTCGACACCGAGACGACGGGGCTGACGCCCTCGACCGATGAAATCGTGCAGATCGCCGCGGTGCGGCTGGTCAATGGCCGCCGTGTCCAGCGCGAGGTGTTCGACACGCTGGTTGATCCGGGGCGTCCCATCCCTCAAAGCTCGACCGATGTGCACGGGATCACCGAGGATATGGTCAAAGGCGCACCAACGATTGCCGAAGCGGGCAAGCGCTTTCATGACTTTGCCCGCGGGGCGGTTCTGGTCGCGCATAATGCGCCTTTCGACATGGAATTCCTGCGCCGCCACGAGAAATCCATAGGTGTGCGTTTTGATCATCCGGTGCTCGATACAGTGCTGCTTTCGGCGGTGGTTTATGGCCAGCTTGAGCAGCACTCGCTCGATGCTCTGACCGCGCGGTTGGGAATCACCATCCCGGAAGCCGCGCGCCACACCGCGATTGGCGACACTGTGGCGACGGCGGATGCGTTTCTGAAACTGATTCCGATGTTGAAATCACGCGGCCTCCACACGTTTGGCGATGTTTTGGGCGAAGTTCGCAGGCATGGGCGGCTGCTGAAGGATCTGAATTGAACTTTATGTGCGCGTTATTAACGCACGCTTAACTAAAGGTCTGCAAAGCTCCGAGAGATAGGCGAATCTCAAAGGGGTGTCAGAATGGCGCACGCGGTCTTGCTGAGTATGACGATTGTGAGTACCGCGACACTGATCGTGATGGGCGCGCTGTCAATTTTTGCAGGGCTGTGGCGCGGAAAACCTCGCATTGATATGTCGATGGCGGGGGGCGACCATGATGCTGTGTTCATCTTTCGCGGCGAAGCGTTGATTGACAGTTCGGATGGGGCGCAGAAACTTCTCGCGACACTGCGCGATCCGGCGCAACCTGCCCCCAGAAATGGGGGCTGGGCGGTCCTGCAGCCCTATCTCAAGCAGCATTTCGCCGATCTCGACACCGCGCTTTCGACCCTTGCCGACAAGGGGCAATGTGAATTGAAGTCGCAGACAAACAGTGGTCTGATGCTTTCAGCCCGCTACCACAAGGGGCTTACACAGTTGCGCTTGTCCGACACGAATGCCGAGGGCGCGCTTCTGGCGATTGACCGGCTCAGCTTTGATGCCGTGCAAAGCGAATTGACCACGCTGCGCGCCCTGTCACGCAACACGCCCGCTCTGGTCTGGAAAACGGATGCTGACGGACAGGTGGTATGGGCCAACGCCGCCTATATACGCGCGTTGCAGGAAGATAGTGACCAGTCGGGCGAATTGTGCTGGCCGCTGCCACAGCTGTTCGACATGGCGGCACGGGACAAGGCCGATCGACTGGAATTGCGCTCCAATGACGGGACGCGCTGGTTCGCCCATTCAGAAGCGCGTTGCGAAGACAAGACTCTGCATTTCGCATTGCCCATTGACGCTGCCGTTCAATCCGAAGCCTTGCGTCGCGAAACCCTGCAGACGCTGACCCGGACCTTTGCGTCCCTGCCGATTGGCCTCGCGTTGTTTGACTCGGAACGCAGGTTGCAGGTTTTCAATCCGGCACTGGTCGATCTGACCGGCATGGCGCCACTCTTTCTTGCCGCACGTCCAAGTTTCGAGCAGGTTCTCTACACCCTGCGCGAACAGCGCATGCTGCCGGAACCGAAAGATTTCCAGAACTGGCGGCGTGAAATCATCGAGATGGAAAAGGCGGCCGAAGACGGGGTATATGCTGAAGAATGGTGCCTTGATGGCGGGCGCACCTTCCATGTGACCGGACGGCCCCAGCCAAATGGCGCCATTGCCCTGTTCATCGAAGACGTCACTACGGAAACCGCGCTGACCCGCAGCTTCCGCGCCGAAATCGAGACGATGCAAAAGGTGATCGACGGATTGGGCGATGCGGTCGCTGTCTTCAACCGTGCAGGACAGACCTTGCTGGCCAATGATCCCTATGTCCGTCTCTGGCAGGTCAACCCATGTGTTGATATTGGCGACGGTGGACTGACACAGGCGCTTGGCCTGTGGTCCGAGTCGTGCGAACCCACGACGTTCTGGGCGCGTCTCGCGGAATTTGTCACCCGGGCTGAGGTCGGTGAGGAAATGAAAGGCTCCGTGGCGATGCGAGGCGGCATCACCTTGTCGATGCGCGCGACGCGCTTGCCCGGTGGAGCGGTCATGATCGTGTTCCGCGAGATGGCGCAAGCTGTTGTTACGCCACCCCGCAAAGAACGCGCATTGCAGGCGGAGTTGATCAGCAGCCCTGATTTGGCTCGGCTGGATAGCGAGCCAGCGCGCACCATCCCGGCCCCAGAGCGTCCGCGCGCCGACTTCGGTCAGCGCAAATCGCGCTCGGCAGTCCATTCCAGCACCCGCCTTCGCGTGTAATCTCTTCCAAAGGCGCTGGCGGTCGCGCGCAGGACATGGCAGGTTGAGGACATGACGCTGCACCCCCTGTTCATGCACCCCGCGATATCAGCGGAAGAGATGGCCCGCTTTGCCGAATCGATGGCGCCGGTCATGCGTGCTGGCGACACGATCCTGCTCGATGGGCCGGTAGGGGCTGGAAAGAGTCATTTTTGCCGAGCCCTGATTCAGGCACGAATGGCGCAAGTCGGGCATGTCGAAGATGTGCCTTCGCCCAGTTTCACATTGGTCCAGACCTACGATATCGGCGGTCTGGAAATCTGGCATGTCGATCTTTATCGGTTGGGCGACCCTTATGAGATGCTTGAATTGGGGCTTGATGATGCGTTCGGGGGCGCGATCTGTCTCGTCGAATGGGCGGAGCGATTGGGTGATCTGCGCCCGCAGGGCGCTTTGCAGCTGACCCTTGCCGCCAATCCAAATCCAGATACACGCCAGCTGCATCTCGCCGGGGGGGGCGATTGGCAGCGCCGCCTTGCGCCTTTGATCGACCATGCGGCACGTTCAGATCATGTTCGCTGACGATCCCGCGCTGCCCCGCCTGTTCGCGCTTCCGCCTGGTAGCGACTTCCCGCAAGCTTTTGCCGAGGGTTTCGGCCAGCGTTACGCCGGTATGTCGCCCGAGCAACAGGCGAGCGCCACGATCCTTGTGAATTCGGCGCGAATGCGCAATCGGGTGCGCGAGGCTTTCACCGCGCAGCGCCCCGCGCTCTTGCCGCGCATCCGATTGATCACCGACCCTCTGCTCTTCGAAGGGGCCACAAGCCTGCCGCCTGCGATCCCGCCTTTGCGCCGTCGTCTTGAGCTGGCGCAACTGATCGCCCGGCTGCTGCAGAGCGCCCCTGATCTGGCCCCCCGCGCGGCGCTTTACGACCTGTCCGACAGCCTGGCGCGGTTATTTGCAGAAATGCAGGCGGAAGCCGTCCCGCCCGAGCAGCTCCAACGCCTCGATGTCAGCCGGCATTCTGGCCATTGGGCGCGCGCACTGGCCTTCATCATGCTTGCAGAACAGGTCCTCCATCGAGACGCACCCGATGCCGAAGGTCGCCTGCGCGCACAGGCCGAAGCGCTGATTACACAGTGGCAGATCACCCCGCCCCCCGGGCCAGTGCTGATCGCAGGCTCAACCGGATCGCGCGGCACAACGGCGCTTCTGATGCAGGCCGTCGCGCGTCTGCCGATGGGGTCGGTGGTCCTGCCGGGCTTCGATTTCGCGATGCCCGCCGAGACATGGCAGGCGCTGGCCGAGGGCGCCAGCCCCGAAGATCACCCACAATTCCGCTTCCTGCGCCTGATGCAGGCGCTCGACCTCTCCCCCGGCGATGTCCGCCCATGGCTGCACCGGCCCGCGCCGAACCCTGCGCGCAATGCGTTGGTTTCGCTTGCGCTGCGGCCCGCGCCGGTGACGGATCAATGGATGCGTGACGGCCCGTGCTTGCAAGATCTGCCCGATGCCTGCGCGGATCTGACGCTGATCGAGGCGCCGTCGCCGCGCATGGAAGCCCAGGCCATCGCTCTGCGCCTGCGCCATGCCGCCGAGGTCGGGCAGACGGCTGCGCTCATCACGCCTGACCGCGACCTGACGCGCCGTGTCACGTCGGCGCTGGATCAATGGCGACTGACGCCAGATGACAGCGCAGGCCGCCCGCTCGCGCTTTCGGCACCGGGCCGGTTCCTGCGCCATGTCGCGGGGGTAATTGCCGCGCGGCTTGATGGGCAGGCGCTTCTGACATTGCTGAAGCATCCGCTGACGCATAGCGCGGGCGATCGCGGGCCGCATCTGTTGCACACGCGCGATCTGGAATTGTTCATCCGGCGCAAGGGGATCGCCTATCCCGACGCCGATCTGTTGCAGGCATTCGGGCAGAGACACGATTGCGCGGACTGGGCGGGATGGCTGGCCGCGACATTGCCTTTCGCGCCTGATGACAATGCCCGCCCGCTCAGCGATCTGGTCGCAGCACATCTGGCGCTTGCCGAGGCGCTGGCGGCGGGGCCTGCGCCCATGGGCGAAAGCGAGCTCTGGCAGGCCGCAGCCGGGGTCCGGGCGCGTGCGGCGATCACCGATCTTGCGCGTGAGGCCGTTCATGGCGGCGTCTTGACCCCGCGCGACTACGAGGCTTTCGTGACCGCCTATCTGCAGGGCTTCGAGGTGCGCGAACCCGTCGCCGCCCATCCCGGCATCATGATCTGGGGCACGCTGGAGGCGCGGGTACAAGGCGCGGATCTGGTCATCCTCGCCGGGCTGAATGAAGGCATCTGGCCCAAAGCGCCCGACCCGGACCCGTGGCTGAACCGCCGGATGCGCGCTGATGCGGGGCTTTTGCTGCCCGAGCGTCAGATCGGGCTGTCGGCGCATGATTTCCAGCAGGCGATTGCCGCGCGCGAGGTGGTTTTGTCGCGGGCCGTTCGCGACACGGAAGCGCAAACCGTGCCCTCGCGCTGGCTCAACCGGCTGGTCAATCTGCTCTCGGGACTGCCGGGCGACGGCGTGGATGCTGACAAGGCGATGCGTGACCGTGGGGCGGACTGGCTGCGCATGGCGGAAGCGTTCGACGCGAGTTTCGACCATCTGCCCCCGGACCCGCCCGCGCCCCGGCCCGCACCCGCGCCGCCTGTGGAAGCGCGCCCGCGCCAACTGCCCGTGACCGCGATCAACCGGCTGATCCGCGATCCCTATGAAATCTACGCTAAATATGTGCTGGGGCTGCGCAAGCTGCGCCCGCTGCATCCCTCGCCCGATGCGCTGCTGCGCGGGACCGTGTTGCACAAGGTGCTGGAGGATTTCACCAAAGCCGCGCCCGAGGACGACCCGCACGCGCAATTGATGCGCATCGCTGACGCGACGCTTGCGCGCGAAGTGCCTTGGCCTGCGGCCCGCGCGCTCTGGCAGGCGCGGATGGGGCGCGCGGCGCAGGCGTTCTTGCAGTTCCATCTCGACCAGCCGGGCCGCGCGCTGATGCTGGAGGAACAGGGCGCGCTGACCCTGCGCGATCCGGCCTTCACCTTGATCGCCAAGCCCGACCGGGTTGATGAATGGCCCGACGGGCGGCTGCATATCATCGACTACAAGACGGGCACGCCACCCACACCCAACCAGCAAAAGCATTTCGACAAGCAGCTTCTCTTGCAGGCGATGATGGCCGAAGACGCGGCGTTCGAGGCGTTGGGCCTGCGCGACGTGGCGCGGATCACCTATCTGGGTCTTGGCGCCGCGCCGAAGATCTATGCGACCGAGATCACGCCCGCGCTTCTCGCCCAGACCCGCGCGGAATTCGAACAGCTGATCTGCGCCTATCTCGCGCCCGACAAAGGCTTTGCCGCGCGGCGCTATCTGCTGCGCGAGCAGGAGGCGTCGGATTACGATCACCTGTCGCGCTTTGGCGAATGGGTGATGCAGGATGCGCCTGTCGTTCTGCCAGTGGGGGGCGCGGATGCAGGTCACTGAGGCGACACTGGCACAAAACCGCGCGTCCGACCCGCTGGCCTCGACATGGCTTTCGGCCAATGCAGGCTCCGGCAAGACCAAGGTTCTGACTGATCGCGTGGCGCGGCTGTTGCTGCGCGGGGTGGAGCCGCAGCGCATTCTGTGTCTGACCTATACCAAAGCCGCTGCAAGCGAGATGCAGAACCGGCTGTTCAAGCTTTTGGGCGAATGGGCGATGCTGCCCGATGCTGCGCTGCGCGGCGAGCTTGCGAAAATCGACGAGGCGCAGGGCGGTGATCTGGCGGATGCACGGCGGCTTTTCGCCCGCGCGATCGAGGCACCGGGCGGGCTGAAAATCCAGACCATCCATTCCTTCTGCGCCGCCCTTCTGCGCCGTTTCCCGCTGGAGGCCGGTCTGTCGCCTGCTTTCACCGAGATGGACGACCGCTCGGCGCGCGCGCTTCGGTCCGATGTGCTTGATCGGCTCGCCGAGGGGCCTGAGCGCGCGGCCTCGGAGGCCTTGGCCGGTGTCTTCACAGGTGCCGATCTCGACGCGCTTCTGGCCGAGATTTGCGGCCATGCGCCGGTGTTCAGTGGCCCCATGCCCGAGACTGAGTTGCGCGCGGCCCTCGATCTGCCCGAAGGGTTTGACGACGAGACCCTGCTCGGTGACGTCTTTCTGGGCAGTGAATTCGCGCTGTTTGACCAGATCCTGCCTGTCTTGCAGGCGGGCAGCGTGACGGATGCGAAAAACGCCGACAAGCTGAGTGTGATTGCGCAAGGCGCGGCCGATCTGACGGCTTTGCAGGCGCTGGAAGGGCTGTTTCTGACCGGCGCAGGCGCGAAAGCGCCCTTCACCGCGAAGATCGGCAGCTTT